>JAGRMK010000079.1:2399-5991 GCA_020441345.1 Paracoccaceae bacterium | reverse complement strand
TTGAACCGCCAGCGGCGGAAATAGTCCTCGAAATCCACCAACTTCTCGGCCAGCTCATAGAGCTCCCAATACCGTTCGGGAGCCTCGTAAACGGCTTGCCACGCGGCCTCGACCTGTGGGTTGGCGACCCAGGCTAGCCGCAGATCGCGGTTGATCACGGCGTCCGGCACGGTCAGCCCGGCCGCCGCCAACTGGCGCACGGCAACATCGTAAAGCGACGGGCGGGCCAACTCGGCTTCAAGCAGGGCGGTGATGTCCGCGCGATGCGCATGCGGGCGCATCATCGCGGCGTTGCGGTTGCCCACCGCGAACTCGATCAGCCTGTATTGCCAGGACTGAAACCCTGAGGACTCGCCCAGGGCGCCGCGAAACCGCGTGTATTCGCTGGGCGTCATGGTGCGCAACACATCCCAGGCGCCGTTCAACTGCTCGAAAATCCGTGACACGCGGCTGAGCATCTTGAACGCCAGCCGCGTATCGCCGTTCCCCAGGTGAACACGGGCCGCGCCGATTTCGTGCAAGGCAAGACGCATCCACAGCTCGGATGTCTGGTGCTGGATAATGAACAGCATCTCGTCATGCGCGTCGCTGCGCAGATGCTGGGCATTCAGCAGGCTGTCAATCGACAGGTAATCGCCATAGGACATGCGGCCGTCGAAGGCCATCTGCGCGCCCTCCTGGGCGGGATCATAGGGGTCGGACATGAAAGGGGTCTCCGGGGTTGAATTGGATGAACAGGCTTTCTCAGACCCGGTTCACCGCGCATTCAACATCCCGGTCATTGCCAGCCGTCGCCACAAGGCGATCCATCCGGCAGGACGGCACAAAGGGGGCAGGACCGCCCTTCTCATCTGTCCGAAAATATCCTGGGGTGTGAATTGGCCGAAGGCCAAGAGAGGGGCAAAGCCCCTCTGCGCCGCAGGCGCCGCAAGATCAGGCTTCGCCTGCAAGGCGCCCGCCGGATCGGTCATGTCACCTTGGCCCGGGTCTTGTATTCGGGGCGATCCCAGGCATCGGTCGCCATGATCTCGGCGAGGGTTGCCACCGCACCCTCGACCTCGTCAAGCCCGATGAACAGCGGGGTAAAGCCGAAACGGATCACGTCCGGGGCACGAAAGTCGCCGATCACGCCCCGCGCGACCAGGGCCTGCATGATCGCATATCCTTCGGGGTGGCGAAAGCTGACTTGCGATCCGCGCTGCGCGTGTTCGCGGGGTGTGGCCAGCGTCAGGCTCGGGCAGCGCGCCTCGACCCCGGCGATGAACGCGTCGGTCAATTCAAGGGACCGGGCCCGAAGATCGGCGATATCGACCGTGTCCCAGATGTCCAGCGCCGCGTCCAGAGCAGCCAGTTGCAGCACCGGCGGCGTGCCGACGCGCATCCGCTCGATCCCGGCGCCGGGGCGATAATCAAGGTCGAAGGCAAACGGCGCTTCGTGCCCCAGCCACCCCGACAGCGCCGGGCGTGTGGTCGCCGCGTGGCGCGGCGCGACATAGATAAAGGCCGGGCCGCCGGGGCCCGAATTCAGGTATTTATACGTGCAACCGACCGCGAAATCCGCGCCGCCTTCGGCGACCTTCACATCCGTCGCCCCGGCCGAATGCGCCAGATCCCAGACCGCCAGCGCGCCGTGCGCGTGGGCTTTTTCCGTCAGGGCCGGCAGGTCGTGGCGCCGCCCGGTGCGATAATCGACCTCGGTCAGCAGCAGAACGGCGACGGTGTCGTCGATCGCGTCGGCCACGTCCTCGGGCGCTACGGTGCGCAGCTCATAGCCGTTGCCCAGCGTGCGGCACAGCCCCTCGGCCATGTAGAGATCCGACGGGAAATTGCCGGTATCAGACAGGATCACACGCCGGGTCGGTGCCATGTCGACCGCCGAGGCCAGAGCCTGGTACACCTTGATCGACAGCGTGTCGCCCAGCACCACATGCCCCGGCTGAGCGCCGATCAACCGCGCGATGCGGTCGCCGATGCGGGTCGGAAGATCCATCCATCCGGCCTTGTTCCAGCCGGTGATCAGCATCTTGCCCCATTCTTCGCGGATCGTGCGGTCGACGCGCTGCGCCGCGGCGCGCGGCAGAGGGCCCAGCGAGTTGCCATCGAGATAGATCAGTCCGTCGGGCAGATCGAACTGGGCGCGGGTCTGGGTGAAATCGGTGGTCATGAGATCCTCGGCTTGGCGTCCGGGAACGCTAGACGCTGACCGTGGGTATTTCAAGCCTGAAATATATGCGCCGCCGGCACATGAATTCTGCGCATTCAAAGAAAAAGGTGCGGATCCCTGGAGTGATCCGCACCTTCAGTGCGCCAACGGGCCGACGCCCGCCGGGCTGCATGTCGACATGTTGCGCCGGGGCTGTCAGGCAACCTTCTTGCTGACGGGGCGCCCGGCGTAGGTCTTGTCACCGACCCGGACGACCATCAGGCCATTGGGCGTGGTGCGAACGAACTGGCCCTGAATGCTCAGATAGCGGCCGATCATGATGGTCTTCAGCATGGTGTTCCCCTCGTTCCGTAGACTGTCAGATGCCACATTCTGCATCGTATTTCCAGCAAAATGACACAATTTTTCCTTAATTAACAGAAGCTTGTTTTGGTCATTGTTTCTGCATGCGGGGAGAATGGGCAACCGGCGGGGGATTGTCACCGATCCGCGGCCAATGCACCGGGACCGTCTACAGCCAGTCGCGCAGAATGGGAATCAGCGGGATATCGGCGGGCGGCATCGGATAGCTGCGCAAATCGCGGGGCCGGACCCAGGCCAGCGTCTGCCCCTCGCGCGGGGTGACGATGCCGTTCCATTTGCGGCAGGCGAACAAGGGCATCAGCAGGTGAAAATCGGCATAGGCGTGGCTGGCGAAGGTCAAGGGCGCCAGGCACGAGGCCCAGGTGTCGATGCCGAGCTCCTCGTGCAATTCGCGGATCAGCGCGGCCTCGGGGGTTTCCCCCGGCTCGACCTTGCCACCCGGGAATTCCCAAAGCCCGGCCATGGATTTGCCTTCGGGGCGCCGGGCCAGCAGCACGCGCCCCTCGGGGTCGATCAGGGCGACGGCGGAAACGAGGGTGATCTTCATGAAGGCGCTTTCCAGGGGACTGGAGGAAAGGGGGGCGTTGCCCCCCTCTTGGCCTGCGGCCAATTCACCCCCCAGAGTATTTGTCGCAAGATGAAATCGAAAGATCAGGATCGGTAGTCGGCATTGATGTCGATGTAGCGGTGAGTCAGGTCGCAGGTCCAGACCGTTGCCGTGCCTTTGCCCATGCCCAGGTCGACGCCGATATCCAGGTTCTCCTGTTTCATGTAAGCGGCACCGTCGGCCTCGGCATAGGTCGGGTCGACCATGCCGTTCACCGCGACGCTGATCGCGCCGAAGCGGATCGCCAGCGTGTCGCGGTTGGCGGCGGCGCCGGATTTCCCGACCGCGGCGACGATTCGGCCCCAGTTGGGATCTTCGCCCGCCAGCGCGGTCTTGACCAACGGCGAATTGGCGATCGACAGGGCGCAACGTTTGGCGTCGGTATCAGACTCGGCGCCGGTGACGGTGATGCCGACGAATTTCGTTGCCCCTTCGCCATCGCGGATCACCTGATGCGC
>JAGRMK010000079.1:0-2299 GCA_020441345.1 Paracoccaceae bacterium | reverse complement strand
CGATGAGCAGCGTGTCCGAAGTCGAGGTGTCGCTGTCGACGGTGATGCAGTTGAACGTGGTGTCGGTCAGGCGGCTGACCAGGGTCTGCAACTGGCGCTGGCCGATCTTTGCATCGGTGAAGATATAGACCAGCATCGTCGCCATGTCGGGCGCGATCATGCCCGAGCCTTTGGCGATGCCGGCGATGCGCACGGTTTCGCCACCGATCGCGATCTCGGCCATCGCGCCCTTTGGGAAGGTGTCGGTGGTCATGATCGCCTGCGCGGCCTGGGCGATGCCATCGGGGGTCAGACCGGCGATCAGCCCGTCAAGCGCGACCTCTATGCGCTCGTGGGGCAGGGGTTCGCCGATCACGCCGGTCGAGGAGGTGAAAACCCGCGATTCCGGGATGCCGAGTTTTTGCGCGAGCGTCGCGGTCAATGCGTTGACCGACAGCCAGCCGCGGGCGCCGGTGAAGGCATTCGAATTGCCCGAGTTGACCAGGATCGCGGCGCCCGCGTCCGTGCCGTCCCTGGCGCCCAGCTTGTCCTGGCAATCGAGCACGGCGGCCGAGCGGGTGGCGGAGCGGGTGAACGTGCCGGCGATCACGCTGCCCGGAGCCAGCCGCGCCAGCATCACGTCGGTGCGCCCCTTGTAGCGCACACCGGCCTGGGCAACCGCGAACTCGGCGCCGGCGATCGGCGGCAGCAGCGGGAAGCCGTCTTTGGGGGCCAGGGGCGAGACGATCACCTTTTTCGTCATCGGCGCGGTCAGGGCACCCAGTTCCTCGGCCAGGGATTTCGCGCGGGCCTTCCATTTCTGGACGCGCTTTTCCAGTTTGGACGGGCTGGGCGCGGGTTTGGTTTTCTGCTTCTTGGCCATGACGCTGGGGTTCCTTGCCGAAAAAAAAGGGCCCGCACCGGAGGGTGCGGGCCGGATATGGCGCTGAAAATACGCGGTTGCGGGTTATTCGTCCAGCAGGTCGCGTTGGCTCAGCAGCGAGGGGTCCAGCCCCTCGGACAGATCCTCGATGGTGCTGGCCTCGCGCAGGCTTGCGATCAGCGCGCGCGACGCCTCGCGCTGGATCTGGGTGACCAGCTCGTCGCGGACCTCGTCGAGCGGCGGCACGGCGGCGTCGCGGGTTTCGAACAGCTTGATCACATGCCAGCCAAACCGCGTCTGCACCGGAGCCGAAACCTGACCGGGGTCCAGTGCCTCGACGGCGGCCTGAAAATCGGGGATCATCATGCCTGCGGCGAACCAGCCCAGATCGCCGCCGTTCTGCGCGGTGCCATCGATGGAGTTCTCGCGCGCCACATCGGCAAAGTCCTGTCCTTCGGCCAGTGCCGCGACCACCGCGTCACGCTCGGCTTCTTCACGCACCAGAATATGCGCGGCGTGGTATTCGGTCACGGCGTCACCCTGAGCGAAGGCTTCGGCATAGGCCTGATAGGCGGCGGCGATGCTGTCTTCGGTCACGGCGGCCTCGGCCACGCGCACCAAGGCGGCGTTGGCGACGAAGTTGCGGTTCTCGTTTTCCAGCATCAGGGTTTCGGCGCGGGACAACTGGTCGGCGGTCGCCTGGGACAGAAGCTCTTGCTCGATCAATTGCTGGATCAGCGCCGGAAACAGGGTTGTGTCGGGAACTTGCGCGAACTGCTGCGGAAGCTGCCCGCGCATCGCGATTGCGTGGCCCAGCGTGATCTCGGCATCCCCCACGCGGGCGACGACCGTGGACGCATCCTGCGCCAGAGTGGGGGCCGCGAAAACCGCGAAAATCGCGGTTGCAGCGGCAAATGATGCGTTTTTGATCATACGAAGCTCCTGAATCGCGCCCCTTGGGGCGCCTGAGATTGACACCAACAGGGCCGCCCCTTACATGCCGAAACGGACCTTACCAAGGGGGCGGCCTGTTGTCCCCTGTTTAGGAAAGCAGCCGCAGACCGGCAACCCCGCCGACGAAAACTGCGGTCACACAACGGCGAGCGGAGAGAACATGTTGGGCCTTGGTACTATCAGCCGGAAGGTTTTCGGCACCGCGAACGATCGCAAAGTCAAGGCCGTGCGCCCGCTGGTGGCGAAGATCAACGCGCTGGAAGAAGAGTTCAAGGCGCTGGACGACGCCGGGCTGATCGCCCGCACCGAGGCGCTGAAAGCCCGCTATGCCGCCGGCGAACGGCTGGAAGCGCTGCTGCCCGAAGCCTTCGCCAACTGCCGCGAAGGGGCGTTCCGCGCTCTGGGCCTGCGCGCATTCGACGTGCAGCTGATCGGCGGCATCTTTCTGCATCAAGGCAATATCGCCGAAATGAAGACCGGCGA
>JAGRMK010000568.1:1250-1712 GCA_020441345.1 Paracoccaceae bacterium | reverse complement strand
AGCACCCTTGAGGCGAATTGCCCGCACCCCCATCTTGCGTTTCATGACCCGAACCCGCAGCCCTTGGCATCCGATCGCGCGTATAACTCTGGGGATTGCCGCCGCTCTCTCGCTGGGCGCCGGGGGGGGGCGGTGCATCCCTTGCCTATCCCGCGTCGTTTTCCCCCATCGGCTCACCCACGGCACCATGACCCCGCACGCCGCTGCCTGAGGCCGCACTCGCATACTCGATACTCTCGACCTGACACCCCGCGCTGCACTCCAAGGCTTTCAGGGGCCGCTGGATGTGTATCTGCTGAACGATGGATGGCGCCGGTCGCTGTTCCTTGCCGGAGCGCCGCGCGCGGGCGGCCCGACGCATATCGGACTGTCACCGCATGCCGTGTTCCTATCAGGGGCTGATTTCGAAACCGGGACACTGGTTTATAACGGACGGCGAATTGCGCCGCCGCTCGGCCTCGC
>JAGRMK010000568.1:0-1154 GCA_020441345.1 Paracoccaceae bacterium | reverse complement strand
CGCCGATCTGGCAGCCCTCGGCGCTCCCGATCGCGACGATTTGGCATCTGCCCTTGCCAGCGGCCTGAACGGACGCGCCTTGTGGGACACCCGGGGCTATTACGCGCGCCCGCGCTTGCTGGCCGACTGGATTCTTGAACCGCAGGACTATGTGGTCCTGATGCAAAGCGACTGGACCGAGTCCGAGACCATGACTGCCTTCATCGCCGGACATGGTCGCACGCCATGACGATCGCTCGTCAAGAGCATCGACTGCGGTTCGGCACTCATGGCACCCGGCAGCAAGCCGTGCCCCCGCGTCCCCATGCACAGATCCTGCTCTCAAGGCATCCGGCCTTCGCGACACCGCATGCGACAGAACGCGTCTGACCTGCACCCCAAGATACCGCCCCCTTTCGCCTTCATCTTGCCGAAAATACTCATGCACCTTTGCAACCCGCGCCGCGCGCGCCCTCTCTGAAAGGATGCGATCCGAGTGTTGCCAACCTCCGGCCTCCCCCCTACACCTGTGGCTGACCAAACCCGGGGGCTCCGATGCTGGCAGGAAAACGCATCCTATTGATCATCGGCGGCGGCATCGCGGCCTATAAATCGCTCGAACTGATCCGCCTCCTGCGCGGTCAGGGTGCCAGTGTCGCGCCGGTCCTGACCCGCGCCGGAGCCGAGTTCGTGACCCCGCTTTCGGTCGCGGCCCTGGCCGGGGAATCGCTGCATCAGGACCTGTTTGACCTCACCGCCGAGGCCGAGATGGGCCATATCCAGCTCAGCCGTGCCGCCGATCTGGTGGTGGTGGCCCCCTGCACCGCAGACCTGATGGCAAAGATGGCCCAGGGCCACGCCGATGATCTGGCTTCGACCCTGTTGATGGCGACCGACAAGCGGGTGCTGATCGCGCCCGCAATGAACGTCCGCATGTGGCAGCACAACGCAACGCAACGCAATCTCGCCACCCTGCGCGCCGATGGCATTCTGACCACCGGCCCCGACAGCGGCGACATGGCTTGCGGCGAACACGGCCCCGGCCGCATGGCCGAACCGCGTGCGATTCTGGACGCCATCGACCAGGCGCTGGGCAACGGCCCGCTGCGCGGCAAGCACGTGATCGTCACCTCCGGCCCGACCCACGAACCCATCGATCCGGTGCGCTATATCGC
>JAGRMK010000078.1 GCA_020441345.1 Paracoccaceae bacterium | reverse complement strand
GCCGCCTGCAAGGCCGGGATCGTCGGCGCCTTTCCGACCCCCAATGCGCGCAGTCTCGAACAGTTGGACACCTGGATGAGCCAGATTGCCGCCGAAGTGGGCAATGCGCCCTGGTGTGCGAACCTGGTGACGCATTCCACCAACGCGCGGTTGCCCGACGACCTGGCGCTGATCGCCAGACACAAGCCGCCCTTCGTGGTGACGGCGCTGGGTTCGCCAAAGCCCGCGATAGAAACGGTGCACGCCTATGGTGGCACGGTGATTGCCGATGTGACCAGTGTCACGCTGGCGAAAAAGGCGATCGCGGCGGGGGCTGACGGGCTGGCCTGTATCTGCGCCGGGGCGGGGGGACATACCGGCACGCTGTCGCCCTTTGCCTTTGTCTCTGCGGTGCGGGCGTTCTTTGACGGCCCGCTGATCGTCGGCGGCGGTATCAGCGACGGCTGGGGCGTGGCGGGCGCGATCGCGGCGGGGGCGGATTACGTCTATATGGGCACCTGTTTTGTCGCTGCCACGGAAAGCATGGCGCCGCAGGCCTACAAGGACATGCTGGTGCAGGCGCAGATCGAGGATCTGCTGGTCAGCGCCGGGATCACCGGCACGCCGGCAAGCTGGCTGAAACCCTCGCTGGTGGCGAACGGGTTGGACCCGGACGCGATGCCCGACGCCCCAGACCGTGCCTATGACAGCGCAAAAGGCTTCAAGGGCAAACGCTGGGCCGATGTCTGGTCGGCGGGTCAGGGGGTCGGCGCGGTCACATGCACCGAACCCGCCGCTGCCATCGTCGACCGGCTGGCGCGGGACTATGCCGCCGCCGCTGCCCGCTTTGCGGCACGGGCCGCGCAAGACGCCTGAAGCCGGGCGTCAGGAAGAGACCAGAAGCCGGGCAAACCGGCACAACGGGAGGAAAGCGATGACCCAGGCTGTCATCATCGACGCCCTGCGCACACCGCGCGGGCGAGGCAATGCCAAGGGCGCGCTGCATGGTGTGACCCCGGCCGCGTTGTTGGCCGCGCCGCTGCGCGCGCTGGCCGCGCGGCACGATCTGGCCGCGCGAACCCTTGTCGATGCGATCTTTGGCTGCGTCACGCAAACCGCCGAACAAGGCTCTAACATTGGCAAACTGGGCCTGATCGCGGCGGGCTATGGCGATGCGGTGCCCGGCCTGACGATCAACCGCTATTGCGCCAGCGGCATCACCGCCGTCGGTCTGGCCGCGTTGCGCGCGCAGGCGGGCGACGGGCTGGCGATCGGCGGCGGGGTGGAAAGCATGTCGCGGGTGCCGATGGGTTCGGACAAGGGGCCGTTGACCCATGATCTCGCCTTTCAGAAAGCCGCCGGTCTGGTGGCCATCGGCATCAGCGCCGACGCCACCGCCACCGCCGAAGGGTTCAGCCGCGCCGACTGCGACGCCTATGCCGCCGAAAGCCAGCGCCGCGCCGTGCAGGCCCGCGATACCGGCCGCTTTGCCGCGCTGGTTCCGGTCGGGGGGCTGAGCGCCGATGAAACCCCGCGCGCGGGGACCAGTGCCGAAAACCTGTCCGCCCTGCCCCCGGCCTTTGCCGAGATGGGCGCCAAATACGGGATGGATGCGGCGATCATGGCGCATACCGGGTTGAGCCATGTCGATCACGTGCACCACGCGGGCAATTCGCCGGCCATGGCCGATGGTGCGTCGGCGGTGCTGGTGGCGACGCCCGAGGTCGCGCGGCGCGAAGGGCTGCGCCCGCGCGCGCGGATCCTCGCGGTGGCCGAATGCGCGGTGGATCGTGTGCTGGCGCTGACCGGATCGGTGGATGCCGCGCGCAAGGCGTTGCACCGCGCCGGGCTGGGCGCCGCCGAGATCGACCTTTACGAGGTCAACGAAAGCTTCGCCGCGCTGGCGCTGCATTTCGCGCGGCACATGGGCGTGCCGCTGGACCGGCTGAACGTGAACGGCGGGGCGATCGCGCTGGGGCATGCGATGGGCTCGACCGGCGCCGCGCTGATCGGCACCGCGCTGGATGAGCTGGAGCGCCGCGACGGGCAGCGCGCGCTGATCGCCGCCTGTGGCGCGGCGGGGCTGGCCTCGGCGCTGATCATCGAGCGGATGCCATGACCGAGACCCCCGATCTCGATCTGCTGCGCGAGGCGCTGTCGACCTCGACCCTCAGCCATGCGCTGAAGCTGATCGGCGACCGCTGGACGATGCAGATCCTGATGGGCGCCTTCACCGGCGTGCAGCGGTTCGATGATTTCCAGACGCGCCTGAACATCCCGCGCCGCACCCTGTCCGAGCGGCTGAAGGCGCTGGTGCAGATGGATATGCTGCGCCCGCGGCTCTACCAGGAACGCCCCGAGCGCTACGCCTATCACCTGACCCGCAAGGGCATGGCGATCTATGAGGCGACGCTGATGACCTGGGATTGGGAACACCGCTATGGCGAGAACCGCCTGGCGCTGCCGACGCGGCTGATCCACAAGACCTGTGGCCATGCGTTCCTGCCGCAGATGACCTGCGAAGCCTGCAAAGAGCCCGTGACCCTGCGCGACCTGACCCTGTCGCTGAAACCGAACCCGCATCTGCCGCATGATTCCGGCGAGCCGATGCGCACCCCCAAGGTCACGGTCGGCGACGGCGCGCTGTCGCATCTGGCGTTGCGCATGGACCGCTGGTCGCTGATGATCGTGTCGGCGGCAATCCTGGGGTGCCGGCATTTCGACCAGATCGCCCATGTGTTGCGCATCAGTCCGCCGCTGCTCAGCCGCCGTCTTGCGGCGCTGGTCGAGGCCGGGCTGCTCAGCGTCGAACCCGACCGCGAGGACCGGCGTCGGCGCGTCTATCTGCTGACCCCGTCCAGCCGCGCGCTGTTCCCGTATATCGCGCTGCTCAGCACCTGGGCGAGCGAACATCTGTTTCACGAACCCAGTTCCATTCGTCCGCGGCACAAGGCCTGCGGCAAGGCCTTTGTGCCGCGCGCGACCTGCGGTCATTGCCACCAGCGGTTGCAAGCCTGGGATGTCACGTTCGAGATCGGAGAGGCGGCATGAACACCGGACTGGAAATCCTTGCCCAGGTCACCGTGAACGGCATCGCCGTGGGCGCGATCTATGCCCTGGTGGCGATGGGCATCGTGCTGATTCACAAGGCCACCGAGGTGCTGAATTTCGCCCATGGCGACCTGCTGGTGCTGTCGGCGTTTTCGGCCTGGGCGTTGATCCATCACGCGGGCCTGCCGTTCTGGCTGGTGCTGCCGCTGGTCGGGCTGGGGATCGGCGCGCTGGCCTATGGGCTGGATGCGGTGGTCGTGCGGCGCATCGCCGGGCAACCGCAATTCGCCGGTGTCATGCTGACGATCGCGCTGGCCTTCATGATCCGGGGCGCGGTCAGCATGGGGTTCGGCACCGAAAGCCAGAGCTATGATACCCCCTGGAGCGGCCAGACAACCGATCTGCTGGGCGTCGCCGTGGCCGACCTGTCGCTGGTGATCATGGGCGTCGTGCTGCTGATCGCCGCCGGGTTGTGGCTGTTTTTCGGCAAGACCCGGCTGGGGGTGGCGATGCAGGCCGCCAGCCAGAACCAGTTGGCCGCGCATCTGAACGGCGTGTCGGTCAAGCGGCTGAATTCGCTGGTCTGGGCGCTGGCCGGGGTGACGGCGGCGATTGCCGGCATCTTTCTGGCGCCGCTGTCGCTGGTCGATACCTCGCTGTGGCTGATCACGCTGAAGGCGCTGGCGGCGATCGTGCTGGGCGGGTTCGGCAGCCTGCCGGGGGCGGTGATCGGCGGTCTGCTGATCGGTCTCATCGAACAATACGCCGGCGTTTACCTGCCCGACGGATCTCGCGACATCGCGCCCTATGTGGTGCTGATCGTGGTCTTGATCCTGCGGCCGCGCGGCATTCTGGGCGAAGCCCACGGGCGGAGGGTCTGACATGCGCTACGACTATCACACACGCTACCGGCACGGGTTCGCGCTGCTGCGCCATCGCAGCGACTGGATCGCCTATGGGCTGCTGGCGCTGGTGTTGCTGGCGATTCCGCTGTTTGCCTCGACCTATCTTGTGGGTGAACTGGGCTATGTGCTGATCCTCTGCGTGGCCTCGATGGGGCTGATGGTGCTGACCGGGTTTACCGGGCAGGTCAGCCTGGGCCACGCCAGCTTTGTCGCCATCGGCGCCTATGCCCATGCCTGGCTGATGGCGCAGGGCGTGCCCTTTGCGCTGTCGATGCCGCTGGCCGGGCTGATCGCGGCGGCGGCGGGGCTGGTGGTCGGGATTCCGGCGATTCGCGTGTCGGGGCTGTATCTGGCGATGGTGACGCTGGCCTTTGCCATTGTTGTCGAGCAGATCATCGGCATGTGGCGCGGTGTGACTGGCGGCTTCATGGGGATGCTGGTCGAGACGCCGCGCCTGATGGGCTATTCGCTGGGCGCGCCGCGGGTGTTCTATTACGTCTGCCTGTTCGTCGCGGCGCTGGTGCTGCTGGCGCTGGCGAACCTGATGCGCTCTGGCATCGGCCGCGCCTTTACCGGGGTCCGCGATTCCGAGGCCGCGGCCTTTTCGCTGGGGATCGAGGTCAACCGCGTCAAGATCTACGCCTTTGGCCTGTCGGCCGGTATCACCGGGCTGGCCGGGGCGCTGATGGCGCATCACATCGGCTATCTGACGCCCGACGCCTTTACCCTGCTGCTGTCGCTGGACCTGGTGCTGATGGTGGTGATCGGCGGTATCGGCAGCCTGCGCGGCGCGATCCTGGGCGCGGTGCTGATCTCGCTGCTGCCGAACGCGGTGTCGGCGCTGAAAGCGCTGCTGCCCGAGTCGGTGGCGCGGCAGTCGGGGCTGGAGATCTTCGTCGCCGGTCTGGTGCTGGCGCTGTTCGTGCTGTTCGAGCCGACGGGGCTGAACGGGCGCTGGCTCAAGCTGCGGCTGCTGGTCGAAACCTTTCCGCTCTATCGCCGCGACACCTTCCGCCGTCAGAAAGCCTATATGAAATCGGAGCGCAACCGATGACCGCCCGTGATACCCTGCTGGAACTCGATCAGGTCGCGCTGCATTTCGGCGGGCTGGCGGCGATTTCGGACCTGTCGATGACCGTGCACCCCGGCGAGGTGCTGGCGGTGATCGGCCCGAACGGCGCCGGCAAGACATCGATGCTGAACCTCGTGACGCGGGTGTTCGACGCGACCCGCGGCCGGATCCTGTTCAAGGGGCAGGACATCGCCGCCCTGCCCCGCGCGCGCATCGCCCATCTGGGCATCGCGCGGACCTTTCAGAACATCGAACTTTTTGACGCCGCCAGCGTGCTTGACAACCTGTTGCTGGGCCGTCACCGGTTTGGCGCGGGGGCCTGGTGGCAGCAGGTCTTGCGCACCTCGGCCCTGACCCGCGCCGAAGAGGCGCATCGCGAAAAGGTCGAGGAAATCATCGAATTCCTGGAACTGTCCGCCTGGCGCAACGCCAGGGTCGCGGGCCTGCCGTATGGCGTGCGCAAGATCGTCGAACTGGGCCGCGCGCTGTGTTCGGAACCCGATGTCTTGTTCCTCGACGAACCGGCATCGGGGCTGAACCCCGAGGAAACCCGCGATCTGGCGTTCTGGATCGACGACATCCGCAGCGATCTGGGTATCACCGTGGTGATGATCGAACACGACATGGCGCTGGTCGGGGCGGTGGCCGACCGGGTGATCTGCATGGCGCAGGGCCGCGTCCTGGCACAGGGCACCGCCGCGCAGGTGCAGGCGCATCCCGACGTGATCGCCGCTTATCTGGGGACATGACGATGCTGCTGGACGTGCAAAACCTGGAAACCTGGTATGGCCCCATCGCCGCGATGAAAGGTGTCAACCTGACCGTGGCCGAGGGGCGCATCACCGCCGTTCTGGGCGCCAACGGGGCGGGCAAGACGACGCTGTTGAACACGCTGGCCGGGGTGATCGACCCGTTCAAGGGCAAGGTGCTGTTTCAGGGCGCCGAGGTGCAGGGCCTGGACGCCGACGCGGTGGCGCGGCGCGGGCTGGTTCTGGTCCCCGAGGGGCGGCAGGTCTACCCGTTCCTCAGCGTGCGCGACAACCTGTTGATGGGCGCCTTTGCCCGCCGCGACCGCGACGCCGTGGCCCGCGACATCGAGCGCGTGCAGGGCTGGTTTCCGCGCCTCAAGGAACGCGACGCGCAGCATGCCGGGCTGTTGTCGGGCGGCGAGCAGCAGATGGTGGCGATCGGCCGCGCCTATCTGTCGGCGCCGAAACTGCTGATGCTGGACGAGCCCAGCCTGGGCCTCTCGCCGATGCTGACGCATGAGATCTTCGGCATCATCACCCGCATCCGCGACGAGACCGGCACCGCCGTTCTGGTCGTCGAACAGAACGCCGCCGTCGCGCTCAAGCATGGCGATGACGGATACATCATGGAACTGGGGCGCATCGTCGCCGCCGATACCTGCGCCGCGCTCAGCCAGAAGGAAGACGTGCGCGAGGCCTATCTGGGCACCGGCGCCGGCGTGCACGGGCTGTCGGGCACCCAGCAACGCTGGAAGCGGCGCAAGACGTGGAGATGACCATGGCAGAAATCCGTTTCATGGGCCACGACACCCCGGCCCGCGCGTTTCGCGCAAGGGTGCATGAGTGGTCCGACCGCCCTGCCCTGCGCCACAAGCTGCGCGGGTTGTGGCAGACCCTGTCCTGGTCCGACTATTACGCCCGCGCCCGCGCCTTTGGCCTGGCCCTGCGCGAACTGGGCGTGCAGCGCGGCGAGGTGATCGCGGTGCTGGCCGAAAACCGCCCCGAATGGCTGATCGCGGACATGGGCGCGCAATGCATGGGGATCGTGGGCAATGGCGTCTACCCGACCGCCTCGGCCGAACAGATCCGCCACATCCTGCGCGATTCGGGCTGCCGGGTGCTGGTGGTCGAAAACCAGGAACAGCTGGAAAAGACCCTGTCGGTGCGCGAAGATTGCCCGGCGCTGGCCCGGATCCTGGTGATCGAGCGCGAGGGGCTGCGCAAGCTGGACGACCCGCAGGTTGAATTCTTCGACCGCTTCGTGCAGCGCGGCGACGACATCGCCACCACCCACGCGCAGGATTTCGAGGACGAAATCGACGCGGGCAAAGCCGATGACCTGGCGTTCCTGGTCTATACCTCGGGGACCACGGGCGCGCCCAAGGGGGCGATGATCTCGAACCGGAACGCGGTGTTCCAGATGACCAAGGCGCCCGAGTATCTTGATGCAAGACCGGGCGACAAGTCCTTGTCTTTCCTGCCTTTGTGCCACATCGCGGAACGCATGTCCTCGGTCTTCAACCCGCTGGCGCTGGGGCTGATCGTGCATTTCCCGGAAAACGCCGGCACCGTCGCAAACGACATGCGCGAGGTTGCGCCGCATGTCGTCTTCGCCCCGCCGCGCTTTTGGGAAAAGATGCACAGCCTCGTCGAGCTGTTCGTGCGCGACGCCGTCGGCCCGGCGCGCTGGGTCTATCGCCGGGCGCTTGAGCGCGGCCGCGCCCGCGTCGAGGCGCGGTTGAACGGCGGCCCGGTGCCGGGTGTCGGCCCCATGGACCGGCTGCTGAACCGGCTGGCGTTTCACAACGTGCTCTGTTTCCTGGGGATGCAGAATTGCCGCAGCGCGCTGACCGGCGCGGCGCCGGTGCCGCCCGATCTGATCCGCTGGTTCCTGTCGGTCGGGATCGAGCTGCGCGAGGCCTTCGGGATGACCGAAACCTCGGGCTTTGGCACCGCCACGCCCAGGGGCGCGATTCGGCTGGGCTGGGCGGGTCTGCCCGCGCGCGGCACCGAACTGCGCATCGGTGCCGACAATGAAATCCAGATCCGCGGGCCGAATGTCTTTGCCGGCTACTGGAACAACCCCGAAAAGACCGCCGAAACCGTCACCCCCGACGGCTGGCTGCACACCGGCGACTGCGGCGAGATCAGCCCCGAGGGCTATCTGGCGATCCGCGACCGGATCAAGGACATCATCATCACCGCGGGCGGCAAGAACATCACGCCGACGCAGATCGAAAGCCAGTTGAAATTCAGCCCCTATGTCACCGACGCGGTGGTGATCGGCGAGGGCAAGCGGTTCGTCACCGCGCTGGTGATGATCGATCTGGAACATGTCGCGCGCTACGCCCAGGACCAGGCGATTCCCTATACCGATTTTGCCAGCCTGACCCGCGCCCCGGCCATCGTCGCGCTGATCCGCGCCGAGATCGAGGCGGTCAACCCCAGGCTCGCGCGGGTCGAGCAGATCAAGGACTTCCGCATCATCGACCAGCTTCTCACCGCCGAGGATGAGGAACTGACGCCCACGATGAAGCTGAAACGCAAGGTCATCGCGCAGAAATACGCGACCCTCATCGACGGCATGTATTCCGCCTGAGGCGGCAGGAGGAACCACAACGGCCATGCCCCAAACGACCCGCCACAATCCACCAAGGGAGGACACCATGATCATGAATCGTCGTCACATGCTTGCCACCAGCGCCGCGGCGCTGGCGCTTGGCAGCGGCCTGCGTCCGGCCCGCGCGGCCGGGGTCACGGCCGATGAAATCGCCGTCGGCATGCATATTGACCTCAGCGGCCCCTCGGCTGCGGGGATGCCGATGCTGCGCAACGGCACCGAGCTGGCGCTGAACGCGGCCAACGCCGCGGGTGGCATTCACGGCCGCCAGATCCGTCTCATCGTTGAAGACAACGGCAGCCAGCCGCAGCTTGCGGTGCGCGCCGTGCAAAAGCTGATCCGTTCGGACGAGGTTTTCGCGCTGCTCAACTGCTTCGGCTCGGGCACCAACGCGGCGACGATCGGCGCCGCGACCGAGGCGGGCACGGTGGTTTTCGCGCCCTGGGCGGCCTCGGCGGTGATGCATCAGGTGGCGGGGAACTCGCCGCTCGTGTTCACCACGGTGCAGAACTACAACACCACGACGCAGCACGCGCTGGAGCATGTGATTCCCGCCTGGGGCGCGCAGCGCGTCGGCGTGATCTATATGGAGGGGCCGTTCGGCGACCTGATCCGCGCGGGCATCACCCCGGCGCTTGAGTCGCTGGGCATGACGGTCGCCGCCGAGGCCGCCTATCGCCCCGGCGAGATCGACTTTTCCTCGCAGGTGGCGCGGATGCGGGCCGCCGATGTCGATCTGATCTTTGCCGGAACGATCATCCGCGAAACCGTCGGCGTCATGGCCGAAGTCAAGAAACTGGACTGGGATGTGAAGGTGCTGACCGCGATTCCGGGGCGCGGCACCATCGTCGCCCGTCTGGGCGGCGCGGATGTCGAAGGGCTCTATGGCGTCGGCGGCTGGCGTCTGCATGGCGAGGACACGACCGACGCCGAAGCGCAGGCCTTTATCGGTGCGTTCCGCGAGGCTTACGGCATGGTGCCCGATGAAAACGCTGCCAACGCCTATTCCTATACCAACTGGTTCCTGGATTCGCTGCGCGCGGCGGGCCCGGATCTGACCAGCGACAGCTTTGTCGCGGGGGCACAGGGCACCGCGCACGCCGATTTCACCACCTACACGCAGCAAAGCTTCGTCGAAAACCACGCGATGCCCGAACTCGTGTCCATCGACCGCATCGTCGATGGCGTCTGGCAACAGCAGATCGCGCCGTTCTGATCCCAGGTTCCCGACCCGGACCAGACCGGACCCGCCCCCTGCCCCGCGCCGCACCCCGGCGCGGGGTTTGCCTTGCCTGATTCGCCCCGTCCCGGTCGTGAAAGCCGCGAATGGCGCCAAGAAACCGTGCCAGACTCTGCGTTTCTCTGGTGATCAGCCCCTTGCGGACCACAAGATGTCGAAAAAACCTTGCGCGACTCGGATTAGCACGTCATTCATTTACGCCAAGAAACGAACAAACAGCTGAATACCGTAACAAACGGAAGTTCGGCGAGGGCAGAGTATGAAACGTCAGGACCGCATCGACCATCTGGTCGGCGAACACGCTGCACGGCTGTCGGAACGGTTGCAAGCGCACCGCGAGCAATTGTTCCCGCCCAATGCCCAACGCGCGTTGCGCAAGTTCACCTCGGGCGAGGTCGCCGAGCTTCTGGGCGTCAAGGATGCCTATCTGCGCAAGCTGCATCTGGACGGGCGCGGCCCGGAGCCCGAAATCCGCGCCGGCGGCCGGCGCTATTACAGCCTGGCGCAGGTGATGGAGCTGCGCGTCATGCTGGACAAGGGCGCCAAGGCGCCGGGCACCTATCTGCCGGGCCGGCGCGTGGGCGACCATTTGCAGGTGATCACGGTCATCAACTTCAAGGGCGGCAGCGGCAAGACCACGACCTCGGCGCATCTGGCGCAGAAACTGGCGCTGGACGGGTATCGCGTGCTGGCCATCGATCTTGATCCGCAGGCCAGCTTCAGCGCGCTGCACGGGTTCCAGCCCGAATTCGACCTGATCGACGGCGGCACGCTTTACGATGCGATCCGCTACGAAGACCCGGTGCCGCTGCGCGACGTGATCCAGAAAACCTATATTGCCGGGCTCGACATCATCCCCGGCAATCTGGACCTGATGGAATTCGAACATGAAACGCCGCGTGCACTGGCCGCGCGCAACGGTAATATGTTCTTTACCAGGGTTGGCGAAAAACTGGCCGAGGTGGAAAGCGACTATGACGTTGTTGTCATCGACTGCCCGCCGCAGCTGGGGTTCCTGACGATGTCCGCGCTTTCTGCCGCCACCGCCGTTCTGGTTACCGTGCATCCGCAGATGCTGGACGTGATGTCGATGTGCCAGTTCCTGTTGATGACCTCGAACCTGCTGGGCGTGGTGGCGGATGCGGGCGGCAACATGAATTACGACTGGTTGCGCTATCTGGTGACGCGCTACGAACCCGGCGACGGGCCGCAGAACCAGATGGTCAGCTTCATGCGCAGCCTGTTCGGCGACCATGTGCTGAACCACCCGGCGCTGAAATCGACCGCGATTTCCGATGCCGGGATCACCAAGCAGACGCTCTACGAAGTGGAGCGCACGCAATTCACCCGCGCGACCTATGAACGCGCGATGGAAAGCCTGAACGCGGTCAACGGCGAGATCGAGGCGTTGATTCAATCCGCCTGGGGCCGCGACTGAGGAGGACGGGACATGGCGCGCAAGGATTTGTTGAAAGGCTTGATGAGCGGCGAGGCCCCGGCCCCGCACGCCCCCGCGCCGCGCATGACCGGCGGCGCGATCGGCGCCGTCAGCCGGTCCATCGCCGATCTGCGCACCCGCGCCCTGGTCGAGGTTCCGGCCGATCTGATCGACGAGGCGGGCCTGCCCGACCGGCTTGAGCCCGAGGCCGATCTCGAGGCGCTGGCCGAATCCATCGCCACGCATGGCCAGCAGGTGCCGGTGATGCTGCGCCACTCGCCGACGGTCGAAGGGCGCTACGAAGTGGTCTATGGCCGCCGCCGCATCGCCGCGATGAAGCGCCTGGGTCAGCCGGTGCGCGCCTTCGTGCGCGACATCAGCGACCGCGACCTGGTGGTTGCGCAAGGCCAGGAAAACAACGCCCGCCGCGATCTGTCGTTCATCGAAAAGGCGCTGTTTGCCAGCGCGATGACCGGCATGGGCTATGACCGCAAGATCACCGCCGAGGCGCTGCATATCGACAAGACGGTGATCAGCCGGATGCTCTCGGTCGTCGAAACCCTGCCCGAACCGGTGATCCGCGCCATCGGCCCGGCCCCCGCCGCCGGCCGCGACCGCTGGCTGACGCTGGCGCGCAAGGCCGAGGGGCGCGACCCGGCGGCGATGATTACCGCCGCGCAGGGCGACGATTCCGACGCGCGGTTTGTCGCCGTGCTGAAATCGCTGGACCCGGCGCGCCCCCCTGCCCCGCCCTCTGACGACGCGTTTCGCGGGCTTCTGGCCCAGGGCGAGCCGCTGGGCACGATCCGCACGTCCAAGGGGCGCAGCGTGATCGACCTGCCGGAAGACTTCGGCAGCTGGCTGGCCGAGAATATCGAACAGGTTCACCGCGACTGGACACGGTCGCGCGACGCATGACCACCCCGCAGCAGCAACAACGGAGGCACGCAACCGGCTAAAACGAAAAGACCCCCCGGAACATGACATTCCGAAGGGCCCGTCTTCTTAACTAGCAATTCGAAGATACGGCTCTGCGTTGACTCCTGTCAACACCGTCTTTGGGACGGGGGATAGAGTTTTGCCGCGTGACAGCGATGATGAACCACATTTCCCTGACGCCTTTCGGGTGCCAGCCGGTGACGGCACGCCTGATTCATGGCCAGCAGCTTGCCCAGGCCCCCGCCCCGCACCCCGAGGCCGACAAATGGGCGATCCTGCGCGACCTGACCGCCGCGCGGCTGCGCTTTGGGCTTAGCGACCGGGATTTGACGGTGCTGGCGGCGCTCTTGTCCTTTCATCCCGATGCCGCGCTGCTGGACGGCGCGCAACTGGTGGTGCATCCGTCGAACGCCAGCCTGTGTGACCGCGCGCATGGCATGGCCGAAAGCACCCTGCGGCGGCATCTGGCGGCGCTGGTGCGCGCCGGGGTTCTGGCCCGCCGCGACAGTCCCAACGGCAAGCGCTATGCGGCCCGTGGACAGGGCGGGCAGGTGCAGGCGGTGTTCGGTTTCGACCTGCGCCCGCTTCTGGTGCGCGCCCCGGAAATCGCCCTTGCCGCCGACGAGGCCCGCGCCGAGGCCCTGCGCCTCAAGCGCCTGCGCGAATCCGTGGTCGTGCTGCTGCGCGACGCGGGCAAGCTGACCGCCTGGGCGATCGACGCGCTCGGCGGCAATTGGGACGCCCTGTCGGATGCCGTCCGGCTGGCTCAGCGGGCGCTGCGCCGGCGGCTGTCGGCCGACGACCTTGCCGCCCTGCGCGACGAGGCAGCGGGGCTGCTGGGCCAGATCAAGGCCCGTCTGAAAGTGCTGGAAACACAGGATTCGAACGGCAATGCCGCTCAAAATGAGCGGCATCATCAGAATTCAAAGACAGACTCTTGTGAATCTGAACCTTGCTTCGAAAAGCAAGAGGTGCCGGCCGTCGCGCCCGATGAGCCTTCGCTTCCCCTCGGTCTGGTGCTGAAGGCCGTGCCGGACCTGTCGCTTTATGCACCCGGCCCGATCCGCAACTGGCACGACGTGATGCGCGCCGCGGATATCGTCCGCCCGATGATGGGCATCAGCCCCGACGCCTTTGCCGAGGCGCAGCGGATCATGGGCCCCGCCGTCGCGGCGGTGGTCGTGGCCTGCATCCTGCAACGCATGGGCGAGATCGCGCGGCCCGGCGGCTATCTGCGCGCGCTTAGCACCAAGGCCGCGAATGGCGCATTCTCGCCGGGGCCGATGGTGATGGCTCTGCTGCGTGCTGAAGACATGCGGGCGGCCTAGGGGTGGAAAGTTGACAGCTGTCAACTTTGCGGGGGCTTGGGCCAGAGTTGACAGCTGTCAACTTTTCCCCGCCCGCTCAACCCCCCTGCCCCGCCCTGGTTCGCGCCACGGCAGCCTGAGCGGGCAGGCCGAGCGCGTCATAAACTTCGGCGAGCATCCGGTTCAACGGAATGCCGTCAGGATCGAAGCCGCGGCGCAGCTCCAGCACCTGTTGCGCGGTCGAGGTGTCACCAGAGCGGATCAGCGCGTCGAGATGAATCTGGTCAAAGAAATCCCGCTGTGCATGCGACCCGCCGATCTCTTGCATCCGGGGCAGGGCGCGGCCCAGTTCCCGCGCGGCGCGGGCGAAGTCGCCCGTCGCATGGGCGATGATCCCGGTCGCGGCGGGCAGCGCGACCTCGGACCAGGCCGCGCGGTCATCGGTCGGGGTTTCGGCGCGGGTGCGGATCGCTTGCATCATGCCTTGCGCCTGCGGCAACCCGGCGCGGGCCAGGGCAAAGAGATATTGCAGCGTCAGGAACGGCGAGACCGTATCGGCCCCGCGCGCGGCGATGCGGTTCGCGACATCGGTCCAGCGGTCGCCGACGTCGATGCCCGCGAACTCCATCCTTGCCAGCAGCGACACGGCGCCGACCTGGTCCTGGCTGTAATCCTTTTCGCGCGCCCAGACGTGATTGTCATAGACCGCCAGCGCATCGGCCTGCCGGTCGCGGCTGATGTAGAACAGCGCCAGATGCCACCAGTTGTGCGTGTGCATAAAGGAATTCAGCGCCTCCCATCCTGGCGCGACCTGCTCCAGAAAGGCGATACCCTCGTCGATACGGCCCTGGGTCAGCATGACATGGGCCAGCGCGTGATGCGCCCAGGGATCGGTGGGGGCGATCGCCATGGCGCGGCGCGCGCTGGCTTCGGCTTCTGTCAACAAATGGCATTGCTCAAGGCCAAAGGCGATCATGCCGTGAACATGGGGCGTATCGGCGCCCGCGGGCAGGGCGTGCAGCGCCATGCGCAGCATCCCCGCCGCGTCGCCCCGATTGAACAGGTGGTATTGCCCCAGTTTGATGATCGCGAGGTCGGTGGGATGGTCGCGGGCGATCGCCTCGCACCGGCGGATGGTCTCGGGGATGTCGCCCGCGACCCAGGCCGCCAGAACCCGGGCGTTGGCCTGCTCGCGCGCGGTGCCCCGGGCGGCCAGAGCGCGCGCGAGCCAGGGCGCGGCCCTGGTCGGGGCGTCGGGCGATTCAAGGAACATCCACAGGAACCCGGCATAGGTGTTGGCAAGGGCCGAGTCGGGGAACCGGTCGGCCAAACCCAGGATCGTGACCGCGCGGGTTTCATAGCCGACGAAGCCGCCGATGAAGTCATCGAGCGCGGCGATCAGGGCGGGGTCCGTATCGGACAGGGGGTTTCCCAGATAATCGGTTTTCATCGGGTCTCGGGGGTCAGGAAGGGGATCAGGGCGCCAAGCGTGGCCTCGGGCGCGTCCCAATGCAGGGAATGGCCACTGTCGGGGATCACCGACAGCGTCAGGTCGGGGATGGCGGACAGCGCCGCGCAGGCGTCGGCGGGTGGGATCAACAGGTCGCTGTCGGCCAAAAGCGCCAGCGTGGGGCAGGCGACGTGAGCGGGCAGGGCGCCCGCGTCGAGACCGCGCAAGGCGGCGATCTGGGCGGCCATCTGCGGCGCGGGCTGGGCGTGGGGATAGGCCAGCGATTGCGCGATTGCCGCGTCAAGCTGACCCGGAACGGCAAAGAACCGGGGGTGAAAGAGCCAGGGCAGAAAGGCGCGCAGCCAGAGGTCGGGGGGCTGATCCGGGGCGCGCAGGGTCAGGATCAGGTCGAACAGCGCCGCGTTGCGCGCGGCATGAACCGGGGCCGAGGCCAGCAGCGCCAGCCGCGCCACGCGGTCGGGCGCAAGCGCCGCCATGCGCATCGCGATCATGCCGCCCAGCGAATGCCCGACGACCGACACCGGGCCAAGCCCCAGATGATCGATCAGCGCCAGCGCGTCGCCCGCCC
Source organism: Paracoccaceae bacterium (assembly GCA_020441345.1). GTDB lineage: Bacteria > Pseudomonadota > Alphaproteobacteria > Rhodobacterales > Rhodobacteraceae > Pararhodobacter. The sequence goes on along the minus strand of JAGRMK010000078.1, from coordinate 337 downwards.
AGTGATCGAGCGACAGCGGCGCCTCGGCGGGGCGGGTGCGCCCGGTGCTGCGGTTGTCGGGGCGGATCACGGTAAACCGGTCTGCCAGCGGGCCGACCAGCGGCGCCCAGCTGGCGCTGTCGCTGGCGGTGCCGGCGACCAGCACAACGGGCGGGCCGCTGCCGTCGATCTCATAGTGCAGGGCTATGTCGGGGCGGGTCAGAACCGGCATGGCGCGAACCCGTGCGATGGGGCATCAGATACAGCGGCCACCGTCCACCTCCATTGCGACGCCGGTGATCATCGAGGCCTCGTCCGAGCACAGGAAACAGGCGGCGTTGCCCATGTCCTCGGGCGT
>JAGRMK010000567.1 GCA_020441345.1 Paracoccaceae bacterium | reverse complement strand
GCCAGCATCACCACCGCGATCTTGATCGTGCCGCCCGCGTTCAGCGCCGCTTCGGCCCGGTCTGGCGGAACGCCGGTCAGGTCGACGACGATACCGATGGCGCGGGCATGCAGCTTGGCGTTGGTCGGGCGCATCGCGACCATGCGTCCGTGATGCACATGGCCCAGCCGGATCATCACCCCAGTGGACAGGCAGTTGAGCAGGATCTTCTGCGCCGTCCCGGCCTTCATCCGGGTCGATCCGGCGATGATTTCGGCGCCCGTCTCGGCCAGCAGGGTGATGGCGCAGAGGTCGCGCAGAGGGGCCTCGGCGCTATTGGTGATGCCAATGGTCAGCGCACCGCGCGCGCGGGCATGGGCCAGCCCGGCCAGGGTGAAGGGCGTGCGTCCCGACGCCGCAACCCCGATCACCACGTCGCCGGCGTCCAGCCCCAGTGCGTCCAGCGCGACAATCGCGGCGGCGCGATCATCCTCGGCCCCTTCGACGGCGTGCTGGATCGCCCTTTCGCCACCCGCCATCAGCGCCAGCGCGCGCTCCACAGGCCAGTCGAAGGTCGGCGGCAGTTCGGCGGCATCGAGAACCGCCAGCCGCCCCGAGGTGCCCGCCCCGAGGTAGATCAACCGCCCGCCGCGCGTCAGCCGCTCGGCTGCGGCGTCGATCGCCCGGGTCAGCGCGGCGCATGTGGCGGCAGCGGCGCTGGCAGCGGCCAGTTGCGTCTCGAGCAGCGATTCGGCGATGTCGCGCGTGGGCCAGGATTCAATACCGGAAAATCGCTCTGCGGCCTGTTCGGTGCTGCTCATGGGGTCTCCGGGGCGTGGGTGGACAGGGCCATCGTTGCGGCCTGGGCCGCGGCGTCGAGGTCGGGACGGGTCAGGGTGACATCAGGCAGCGCGGCGGCCAGCGACGCGGCCACGGCGGGATGCAGGGCCAGCACCCCGCCAATCGCCGCGACCGGGCCAGGCCCGCAGCGCGCGCTCAGCGCCCTGGCCAGCCGCGCCAGCTCGTGACCGGCCTGCTCCAGCAACGCCAGGGCGACCGCATCGCCCGCCCGCGCCGCCTCGGCCACGGCCGGGGCCAGCGCGGCGATGCGGCCCCGGTCGCCGCCATAGACGACCTGGCGCGTCACCTCCCATTCGTCGCCGCCGAGGGCGTCGAACAGGCACCGGGCCAGGGTTTCCAATCCGTCGGGTGCCCCGCTGGCGTCGATCCGGCGCCAGATCGCGCGCAAGGCCTGCAACGCGATCCAGGCGCCAGACCCCGCGTCGTCGATCAGAATGCCGCGCCCGCCAACAACGGTCACGGTGCCCGATGCCGCCTTGTGCACCGCGACCGATCCCGTTCCCGCCGCGATCAGATGCCCCTGCGCCGACCCTGGATAGGCGGCGAATCCGGCCAGCACCACGTCGTTCAGGATGTTCACGCGCGCTTCGGGAAGGCGCAGCGCTTGGGCGGTATCAGCCCGCAGTGCCGGGTCTGCAACCAGCCCGGCGCCTGTCAGGCCCAGCGTTGCGGCCAGCAACCGGCCGGGCGCGGCGCCAGCGATTTCGGTCAGAACCCGTGTGAATGCCGCGCGCGCCGTGGGGTCGGGCACCGCCGAGCCGCCGGCAACCGCGCCGCGCGCCACCTCTGCGCCCGCCGCGTCACGGGCCACCCAGCGGGTCGCCGTGCCGCCCATGTCCACGCCCAGCCAGAGCATCGCTCAGACCGCCTGCGCGGGCAGGGCGCAACTGGCCTGATCCCCGCGAAAGATCACCGCGTTGCGATGGGGTGGCGCGCTTTCCTCGGAGCCCGGAACGATACGCCGGATCAGCCCGGCCCTGCACCCCCGGGGCGCGGGGACCCGGATCCGCGACCGGGTATCGCGCGGGCCGGGGTGGGGCTCGTCGAGGATCATCGTCTTGTGTATCGTGAGCACCTCGCCGTCATTCCCTCGGCATTTCAAGAAGCGAATCCGGTTCCATGATGCCGCCAGGCCGCAAAGGCCGCGGGTCGGCGCCACCGGGCCGGACGATGCCGCGAACCGCAGCCGTCCCGCGACCGCCGCGGAACGCGCAGCCGATGATCGGCACGATCCCGCCTGTGCCGTATGGCGCAAGGCCCGGCGCCGCACGTGAAGCGAATTCGACCGGTGCCTCCCAAAGGAAACCGGTCGACCGGTTGGTCGTGCGGGCCGGTCACAGATTTCCATGAAGGCCGATCCTTTCCCTGATGTGCAGAGGAATGGTTTTTATCGGGCCTGCGCGGCTGCTTTACAAGGGGCAGGGATGGGTTCAGGACAGAGCGGCCTGCGCGCGCACCGCGTCGAGCAACGCCTGAGCGGCCAGCGACCGCCGGCCACCAGCCATGCGCAGGTAATAGCCCCACGGGCTTGAGGGACGGGTCGCGAACGGTTCGGCCACAAGGCCCCGTGTGACATAGGTCTCGCCCAAAGCAGAGAGCGTGACCGTGACGCCAAGCCCGGACGCAGCCAGTTCCAGCGCCACCGCCGAACCATTGGTGCGCAGGATCGAACGGGGTGGGCCGGCGCCCTCGGATCGCAGCGCGCGCGCCATCAGCGGCCAGTATTCCTGCCGCCCTGCGACATGGATCTGCGGGTATTGCCAGAGATCGGCAGGCGCGGTGAGCCGCGCGGCGATCCGTGGCGCACAGACCAGCATCAACCGATCCGGCCAGAGCCGCGCGTGGCCTGCGGGCACCTCGTCGTCGCGGTGAATCGAAATCGTCAGATCGGCGATGTCGCCGCCCGGCTTCTCCCAGACGGTTGCGTGCACCAGAACCTCGACTACGGGGTGGGTCTGGCGAAACCGCGCCAGGGCGGCGGGTAGCCAGATCTGCGCAAGGCTGGTCGGGCAGGCGATGACAACGCTGGCCTCGCGGGCGCTCTTGGCAATGGCCTCGGTTGCGGTGTCGATCTGGGTCAGGGCCTGGCGCAGGCTGGGCAGAAACGCCTCGCCCGCTTCGGTCAGGGTCAGACTGCGGGCATTGCGGGTGAACAGCGGTCGGCCCAGGTAATGTTCCAGCGCGCGGACATGCGTGCTGATCGCCGCCTGCGTGAATCCCAGTTCCTGTGCGGCCCTGGTGAAACTCAGATGCCGGGCGGCGCATTCGAAAGAGCGCACATGGGTCAACGGAGGCGGGGGGCGTTTCATGCGGGAACCTTTGTGCGGGACGTGTCATTGTCGCGTCGATCGCCTCCATGGCAACGATTTTCTTATGTCATGACCCCGAAACTGTTGTGTGTATCTGGACATGGGCGGGATATTTTGGGGCTGAAACCACGGGTGCAAGGCCATGGGCGGACCAGATCGACCCCCTGAACAGACCGACCCGGATACCCAAAGGGTTCTGGATCGTGTGGCCGCGTTCACGCTGCGTCTCGACCCAGAGGCCTTTCCCGCGGGCACACGGCAGCGCGCGGCCTTGTTGTTGCTCGATACACTGGGTATCTGCGCCGCGGCCGCCCCGCTGGAGGCCGGGCGCATCGCGCGCGACACGGCGGTTGCTCTGTTCGGCGCGGGCGCGGACGGTCCCGCCGCGCGGCTGCTGTTCGACGGGCGACGTGTCAGCCTGGCGGGGGCGGTGTTCGCCGCCGCGACGCAGATCGACAATCTCGACGGGCACGACGGCTATAACCCGACCAAAGGGCATATCGGCGTGGTGGCTGCGCCGACCCTGGCCGCGCTGGCGCGTCCCGGCCTGTCGGGGGCAGAGGCGCTGGCGGCGTTGATCGTCGGCTACGAGATCGCCGGGCGCGCCGGCATCGCGCTGCACGCCACGGTGCCCGAGTATCACACCTCGGGTTCCTGGAACGCCTTGGGTGTCGTGGCGATGGTGGCACGGCTGCGGGGCCAGACCGACGCACAGCTGCGCGAAGGGTTGGGCATTGCCGAATACCACGGGCCGCGCAGTCAGATGATGCGCGAAATCGCCACGCCGACGATGCTGCACGACGGCTCGGGTTGGGGCGCACTGGCGGGCATGGCGGCGGCCCTGATGGCCGAGCGCGGCTTTACCGGCGCGCCAGCCGTAACCGTGGAACGGGTGGACGCGGCGGCGGTCTGGGCCGATCTGGGGCAGGTCTGGCAGACCGATCTTCAGTATATCAAGCCCTATCCGGTCTGCCGCTGGGCCCATGCCCCGATCGACGCGGTGCGCGAGATCTGGACCCTGCGGGGCGGCCGGGCACCGAGGGGCGACGCCGAGACCATCACCGGGGTGCATATCCGCAGTTTCGCCAATGCCGTCGCGCTTTACCCGGCGATGCCCGCGACCACCGCGCAGGCGCAATACAGCCTGGCCTTTGCGGTGGCGGCGCAGATCGAGCACGGCGTGTTGGGCGTGGAACAGATTACCGGCGCGGGCCTCGAGGATGCGCGGGTCGCGCGGCTGGTGGCCCGCACGACGACCGAGATCGCACCCGAATACGAAGCCCGCTATCCCGCCGGGCGCTGGGCGGATGTCACGCTGACGCTGACTGACGGACGCGTGCTGACCTCGGGCGAGACCCACGCGCGGGGCGGCCCCGAACGCCCGTTCACGCAGGCCGATATCGTGGACAAATTCCATGCCTTCGCCGATCCGGTGCTGGGCCGGCCCCGTGCCACGGCGCTGCGCGATGCGGTTCTGGCACTGGCGCGGGGTGGCGGTTTCGACGCGGTTGCGCGGCATCTCCATGATCCGATCTGTCGTTAACTCATTACAGGAGCCCCTTTCATGCGAACCCATGCCCAGGCTGTTGTTATTGGCGGCGGTGTCGTCGGGTGTTCGATTCTGTACCATCTGGCCAAGCTGGGCTGGACCGATATCGTCTTGCTCGAGCGGTCCGAACTGACCAGCGGCAGCACGTGGCACGCGGCGGCGAATATCCACGGGTTGCACGACAGCACGAACATCTCGCGGCTTCAGCATTACACGATGGGTCTTTACAAGACGTTAGAGGTCGAAACCGGCCAAAGCTGCGGCGTTTTCCAACCCGGCAGCCTCTATCTGGCCCAAACCGAAGCGCGCGAACACCAGTTGCG
>JAGRMK010000077.1:11897-12144 GCA_020441345.1 Paracoccaceae bacterium | reverse complement strand
GACAATCTGGCGGGGCCCACGCCACGGTTTCCACGTCAGGAACAAACCCCATTTTTACCCGCAGCCTGCCACGAAAAGGCCCGATTCCGCGCGCTTTGGCGCCGTTTTGCGGGTCGATAACAGAGTTGTCCCGACGGAGAGCGGTTCAAACCCACTCAACCTTCCGCACTCTGGTCAGGCCGCAAAAAGACACAACCGAAACCCTGTTGACTGGAGACAACACATGACCTTCACTTCGCTGATCAAG
>JAGRMK010000077.1:5835-11865 GCA_020441345.1 Paracoccaceae bacterium | reverse complement strand
GTTGACTGGGTCGTGCTGACCGCCGCTATCGTGGGCCTCGGCCTGGCGGTCGTGACCTCGGTGCGCACGGGTGTCGGTTCGCTGGGCACCAGCATCTCGAACTCGCTGTCGAGCGCCTCGGTCGCCACGCTCGGCACGCTGGGCACCACCGGTGTGGCCCCCAGCCAGTAAGCGCTTCTCACCTGGCCTTGCCGGTGACAAACAGCAGGCCGCGCCGAAAGGCGCGGTCTTTGCAATTTTAACGACTGTTATGCGTTTTCCTCGCAATCGCCCAATTGTCGCCTGATTTGCCCCCCATCTTGAAACAGAACGGAAACAGATTGGCCTTGGTCCCGGCATGCGGATCGGGCTCGTGTACAGGAGTGATATCATGCGCGGTGTACAGATCGGAATCTTGGGAATCGGATTGGCTCTGGCCGGGTTCGGGGTCTACATGGCCAAGGATTATGTAAACCAGACCGAAGCGGCAATCGCCGCGGCCCATGCGAGTCAGGCGACACGACCCGTTCTGAATACAACCCCGGTTCTGGTCGCAACCCGCCCGCTGCGCTATGGGGAACCGATCGGAGTCACCGATGTGCGCCCGATCTCTTGGCCCGCGGATGCGGTGCCACCCGGTGCCTTTACCGACATGACGTCGCTGATCCCCGATCCCAGCCGCCCCCGCGTTGCGCTGCGCGCGATGGAGCCGATGGAACCCCTGCTTGCGGTCAAGGTCAGTCAACCCGGCCAACCGGCCGGAATTGCCGCGATGCTGACGCCGGGCAACCGCGCCTTCACGATCCGCGTCGATCAGAACAGCGGCATCTCTGGCACGTTGCGCCCATCGGATACCGTCGATATCTACTGGACCGGCCGCGGCGCCAATGGCGAGGTCACGCGGCTATTGTCCAGCGGCGTGCGGATCATTGCGCTGGATGAGAACGCCGATCAGGATCGCAGTTTCAACGGCGTCCCCAGGTCGATCACCGTCGAGGCAGAGCCCGAGATGATCGCCACACTGGCTCAGGGCCAGTCGACCGGGCGCCTGTCGCTGTCCCTCGTCGGCCTGGATGAAGATGTCGCCGCCGGCGCCGTCCAGGTCGATGCCCGCAGCCTGCTGGGCATCGAAACCCGCGTCGAACAAGTCACCGAGCGCTGCACGGTGCGCACACGGCGGGGGTCAGAAGTTGTGTTGATCGAGATCCCTTGCACCAACTGACGCGGTTTTCATGCAACACTGCCGCCCCTACATCTGGGGCGGCGCGTTCGTTTTCACGCGAGACCTCGGGGGCGAGCCGTTGTTTTACGCGAAAACATCGCCGCAAACATTTGATTCTTGCAATAAAAAGCGATTTCAAGCATTCTTGGTTCCAACCGGCGCGTCAGACTGCCGGCATGAACCGTGATCAAGAGGCAGGATCACATGACAGTTAAGAATTGGATTGCGTCAGGAATGGCGCTGGCCCTTGTTGGGGTCGGGCAGGTTGTTTTCACACCGCCGCTCGCGACTGCGCAAACGCTGCGCATCATGCCCGGCAGCGTGCGTGACACGTTGTCCGTTGCCATGAACCGCGCGGTGGTCGTTGAAACCGAGCTTCCGTTTACCGAATTGTCGATCGCCAATCCCGGGATTGCCGATATTTCCACGCTTTCGGACCGGTCAATCTACGTGCTCGGCAAGGCGCCAGGCCGCACCACCCTGACGATCCTGGGTGCCAATGGCGACCTCGTGGCCAATGTCGAAGTGCAGGTCACGCCCGATATCGCCGAATTCCGCGAGCGGCTGCGTCAGATCCTGCCGAGTGAGCGCATAGAAGTGCGCACCGCGAATGACGGTATCGTCCTGTCCGGCGTCGTTTCGTCGGCGGCACGCCTCGATGCGGCGCTGCAACTGGCGGAACGCTATGCGCCAGGGCGGGTGTCGAACCTGATGGGTGTCGGCGGCACGCAACAGGTGATGCTGCAGGTGCGCTTTTCCGAAGTATCGCGCGGTGTCGCACAGCGCCTGTCGGCCAGCATGGCCGCAGATGGCGTGGGCTTCCCGGTTCTCGGGACGGGGGCCTATAACACCCCCGCACTGGCCGCCGGGGCTTTGACCGGCACGCGTGTCCCCACCCAGACCGGGAATGCAGGCGTCGTCGCCGGCGGGTTTACCATTGGCAATGTGCAATTCCAGGTGATGCTGGAAGCCATGGAATCCAACGGCTTGGCACGGACCCTGTCAGAACCCAGTCTGACCGCACTCTCCGGCCAGGAGGCGTATTTCCTGGCAGGTGGCGAGTTTCCGGTGCCGGTGCTGGGCGAATCGGGCGCTGTCACCATCGATTATCGCGCCTTCGGCGTGGAGCTGACCTTTACACCCCGCGTTCTGGACAGCGATGTCATCAACCTGCAACTGAATGCGTCGGTCAGCAGTCTCGACGCATCGACCACCGTGACCTCAGCCGGTGTTTCCGTGCCCGGGTTCCGCCGGCGCCAGACTTCGACCACGGTCGAGTTGCGCGACGGAGAAAGCTTTGCCATCGCCGGTCTGTTGCAGGACGATTTCCAGGGCAACCTGTCACAGGTTCCATGGCTAGGCGACATTCCGATCCTTGGCGCCCTGTTTCGCAGCAGCGACTATCAGCGCGACCAAAGTGAGCTGGTCATCTTCGTGACCGCGCATCTGGTTTCCCCGACCCGTGGCGAGGCTCTGCTGCTCCCGACCGACCGGATCCGTCTGCCGAACGAAGCCGAGCTGTTTCTGAACGGCCGGCTATCGGGGACCACCGGCGGCGCAGCCGAAGTCGCGCGGCAGGATTTCCGTGGCACCTACGGCTATGTAATGGATTAAGGCAGGAGAGCACCGATGCAGATATCCCGTCGCGCCTTGATGCTCGGACTCGCCGCGACCCCGCTGGCAGCCTGTAGCGGCATCTACAGCGCACCCGAAGTCGGCGCAGATCTCGACGAAGGCTTCTTTGGCAATCCGACCGCGCACAACTATCTGGTGCAGACCGGGCAATTGCCGTTTGTCGTCGATCTGGCCGAGCGGTTCGCCGCCGAGGTTCCAACGACGATCAATTTCGAGTTCAACTCAGTGCAGCTCGATGCCGTGGCACGCGCTACCCTGAACCGCCAGGCGCATTGGATCAACCAGTTCCCCGAGGTGACGTTCCGCGTCTTCGGGCACACCGATCTTGTCGGCTCGACCGCGTATAATCAACGGCTTGGCTTGCGCCGCGCCCGGGCCGTGGTGTCCTATCTGGTGCGCAACGGCGTCAGCCGCTCACGGCTGGAAGCCGTGGTTTCCAACGGCGAAACACAACCCCTGATCCAGACCGCCGACCGCGAACGCCAGAACCGCCGCACGGTGACCGAGGTCTCCGGCTTCCTGCAAAGCCATCCGATCATCATGAACGGCCAATACGCCGCCGTGATCCATCGAGAGTATGTCGAAAGCGCAACCCGCGTCCGACCCGCCGAATATCGCTGATCCTCCCTCGCCCTCTTCCAGGCGAGCCTCGCAGCACCCTGTTGCCGTCCTCCCGGCAGCAGGGTGTTTACGATTTTAACGGTCTCGCAAGCCCGACAATTACGATTTTTTAGCCCAATTATCGCCAAGATTGCCCCTGATGGTGGTGACATATCCCCCCGCTGCAGAGTCGCAGGGGCGGGTCGTGATGTAACCCAGTGCGATTGGCCTGCAGAACGCAGGACCCGGAGGATAAGAGAACATGTCGAGCGCGAACGCGAATTCCAAACTGCCCGCCCCGATCAGGGCCTGCACGGTGTCCCGCGACGTCCAGAACTTTGATCTCCTGATCGAGGACATGGAACTCGAACTTGGCGAAAGCTGGGGGGATCTGACGTTCCCCAGCGCAATGAAGTATCTCGATCAACCCGAAGCACGGGGGCTCGAGTTCATTGCCGTTGCCATCGACGATGACGACGAATCCAACATCCCGATCATCGAGGCCGTGATCCAGCGAGCCAGCGCGCTGGGCATCCGCGTGCTTCTGATCGCCGAGGAACTGGGACCGATCGCACTGCATCGCCTGTTGCGGCTGGGGGCCAGCGATTTCGTGCCCTACCCCCTGCCCGAGGGCGCGCTGCACGACGCGGTCCAACGGCTGCGCCAGCCGGTTATGGGGTCGGCGCTGGGCGCGCAACAACCGCGCGGCATGATGGCCCCGAACCAGCCGCTCGGCGCGGTCTACGCGGTGCACCCGCTGGCCGGCGGATCAGGCGCCACGACACTCGCGGTAAACCTGGCCTGGGAAATCGCCAACTCGGGCAAGACCGCCCCCAGCGTCTGTCTGCTGGACCTCGACCTGCAAACCGGCTCTGTTTCAACCTATCTCGATCTCGCACGGACCGAAAAGGTCTATGAATTGCTGTCGAACACTGCCGTGATGGACCGCGATTTCTTCATGAATACGCTGCAAACCTTCAACGAGAAGCTGAAGGTTCTGACCGCTGCGGCCGACATGCTGCCGCTGGACCTGATCACCCCGGATGACATCGAACGGGTGATCAAGATGGCGCGCAGCAACTTCGACATCGTGATCATCGACATGCCCGGCACCGTCGTGCAATGGACCGAAACCGTGTTGAACGAGGCCGACGCCTATTACGCAATGATGGAACTGGACATGCGGTCGGCGCAGAACGCACTGCGCCTGATCCGCGCCCTCAAGGCCGAGGCCCTGCCGCTGGAGAAAATCCAGTACGTGCTGAACCGCGCGCCGAAGTTCACCGACCTGTCCGGCAAGGCCCGCGCAAAGCGCATGGCCGAGAGTCTGGATATCGAATTCGAACTGATGCTGCCCGATGGCACATTGCAGGTAACCCACGCAAACGACCATGGCCTGCCGCTGGCCGAGATCGCGCAGAAGAACCCGCTGCTGAAAGAAATCCGCAAGCTGGCCCTGTCCATTGCGACTGCCGCCCGCGACGACAATCGCGCCGCGGCCTGAGGAGAAGCTCATGTTTTCGCGCTACAAAAAAGCCAGCCAGACCACCGAGCCCGCAACCCCGCAATCGCGGGCGGTGCCGGTTCATGGCGCGGCGCCGATTGCCCCCGAATCGTCACCGGTGGTTCATGCCGCACCCTCCGCGCATGGCAAGCCCAGCTTCAGGGCCAAGCCCGCCGCGGCCGCGATCACCGGTGCGACCCCGGCCAATGACAAGGACCGCCGCCGCAAGCAGCGCATCCTCGAGGTGAAATCCGAGCTGCATACCAAGCTGCTGGAAAGCCTCAACCTTGCGGTTGTCGACAACGCATCCGAGGCTGAACTCCGCGCGGAGATCGCGTCGATCGCTGCCGAGGCCCTGTCGGACATCAACTTCGCGCTGACCAGCGAGGAGCGGTTGCAACTGAACCAGGATCTGTTCTTCGAAGTCCGCGGCCTGGGCCCGCTGGAGCCGCTGCTGCAGGACGAAACGGTCAACGACATTCTGGTCAACGGCCCGAACCGGGTTTTCGTGGAGCGCGCGGGCAAGCTGGAAATGACCGATGTGACGTTCAAGGACGAACGCCACCTGTTGCGAATCATCGACAAGATCGTATCGGCGGTGGGGCGCCGCGTCGATGAATCGAACCCTTACGTGGACGCGCGTCTTGCCGATGGTTCGCGCTTCAATGCGATGGTCCCGCCGGTGGCCGTTGACGGGTCTCTGGTCTCGATCCGCAAATTCAAGAAGGAAAAACTGGGCGTCAACGATCTGGTGACCTTTGGCGCTTTCTCGGAAGAAATGGCGATGTATCTTGAGGCGGCGGTGGCAACACGCCTGAACATCATCGTTTCGGGCGGCACGGGCTCGGGCAAAACCACCACGCTCAACGCGCTCTCGTCCTTCATCGACCATTCCGAACGGATCCTGACGATCGAGGACACGGCGGAACTGCAATTGCAGCAAACCCACGTCGGCCGCATGGAAAGCCGCCCGGCCAACGTCGAGGGCAAGGGCGCCGTCACGCAACGCGACTGCCTGCGCAATGCGCTGCGGATGCGCCCTGACCGCATCATCGTGGGCGAGACGCGCGGCGAGGAAGTGATCGACATG
>JAGRMK010000077.1:0-5827 GCA_020441345.1 Paracoccaceae bacterium | reverse complement strand
ACACCGGCCACGACGGCTCGATGACGACAATCCACGCGAACTCGGCCCGGGACGCGGTGTCGCGCCTGGAGAACATGGTCGCCATGGCCGGCATCGAGATGCCGCTGAAGGCCGTGCGCAGCCAGGTGGCCAGCGCGGTAAACCTGATCGTGCAGATCAGCCGCTTGCAGGACGGCTCGCGCCGCATGGTCTCGGTGACCGAAGTGACCGGCATGGAAGGCGAGATCATCACTATGCAAGAGGTGTTCCGGTTCGAACGCACGGGGCTGGAGCCGAACGGCAAGATCCTGGGGCATTTCACCGGTTGCGGTATCCGCTCGCATTACGCCGACCGGTTCCGGCGCTGGGGTTATGACCTGCCGAACAGCATCTTCGACACCGTCGAATAAGGAGCGCGCTCATGTCCATCTCTCCCACCCTTTTGATTTACGCGCTGATCTTTGGCGGCATCCTGTTGCTGGTCGAGGCGTTGTATCTGCTGACCTTCGGGCGCTCGGTCCGGCTGGGAAGCCGCCTGAACCGGCGCCTGGAAATGCTGCATTCGGGCGGCAAGCGGGCCGATGTCATCGACCGGTTGCGCAAGGAAACGACGCAGCACGGGCGCGGCACGGCGATCCCGTTCTATTCGCTGCTCGCCGAAAAGGCCGAGAAGGGCAAGATCGCGTTCTCGCCGCTGATGTTGATCCTGATCATGGGGCTGTTGGCCTGCGCGGCCTTCGTTGGCCTGTCGCTGTTTACTGCCGCGCCGACACCGCTCAAAATCGGCATCAGCGCGGTCATGGGCATCGCCGGGGTCTGGATCTGGGTCTCTGGCAAGGCCAAGAAACGCCGCGACTTGATCGAGGAACAACTGCCCGATGCCATCGATCTGCTGGTGCGTGGGCTGCGCGTCGGACATCCGTTCACGCATGCTCTGGCCAGCGCAGCCAAGGAAATACCGGACCCGTTAGGCAGCGAATTGGGCCTGATCGCCGATGAAGCCGCTTATGGGCGCGACGTTGGCGAAGCATTGATGGCCTTCGCCGAACGCATGGACATGCAGGATATCCGCTTCTTGGCGGTTTCGGTGACGATCCAGGCTCAGTCTGGCGGCAACCTGGCCGAGATCCTCGATGGTCTGTCAAAAGTGGTGCGGGCGCGTTTCAAGCTGTTCCGCCGGGTGCGCGCAATCACCGCCGAGGCCAAGTGGTCGGGCATGTTCCTGTCCGGGTTTCCGATCGCGGCGATGCTGATGATCAGTGTGATCAAGCCGGACTACTATGACGAAGTCAAGGAAACCGCCCTCTTCATTCCGACCGCGCTGGTGGTTGTCGCGTTTCTGATCGTGAACGTGCTCTACATGCGCAAGATGGTGAATATTCAGGTTTAGGATTGATCACATGCTCGACTCTGTAACCGCCCTGTTTTCATCGCCGCCGGTGATGATCGCCCTGATCGCCGCGCTCGGTATCACGCTTGTGCTGTTTATTCTGATGGGCGGCAGCAAGGAAATCGCCGACCCACTGAAGAAACTGCGCGCCGAATCCCGCGACCTGCATCACCCGGGCCTGGAACTGGGCAAACACAATGATGCGACGCCGTTGGCCAAGCGGCTGGAAAAATTCAAGTCCTTCCTCGAACCGACCGATTCGAGCGAAATGGACGAAGCGCGGCTGCACATGATCCAGGCCGGCTATCACGGGCGCAGCGCGGTGCGCGATTTCCATGCGATCAAATTCATCCTCGGTGTCAGCGGGTTGCTGTTGGGGCTGGCGTATATCCTGCTCTTTCCGCCGTCCGAAGGCACGTCGATGCTCTTCACCGCAGTTCCCGTACTGATCCCCACGGTGATCGGGTATTACCTGCCGATCTACTGGGTGTCCAAGCGTCGGGCCGAGCGCCAGAAACAGATCACCGGCGGGTTCCCCGACTCGCTTGACATGCTTTTGATCTGCACCGAGGCGGGGCAATCCATGGACCAATCGATCAACCGCGTGGCCCGAGAATTGAAGGCCGGATACCCGGCGTTGGCCGAAGAATTCGAAACCGTGTCGCATCAGACCAAGGCAGGCAAGGATCGTCTGGTGGTGCTCAAGGAAATGGGTGAACGCTGCGGCAATGCCGACATCCGGTCCTTCGTGACGGTGCTCATTCAATCGGCCACCTATGGCACCTCGGTCGCCGAAGCGCTGCGCGTCTATGCCGCCGAAATGCGCGACAAGCGCGTGATGCTGGCGGAAGAAAAGGCAAACGTCTTGCCGACCAAGCTGACACTGGGCACAATGCTGTTCACGGTGCCGCCGTTGCTGATCATCCTGATCGGCCCGTCGGTGCACGGGGTAATCACGATGCTTGCAACGGCCGACTTCAGCCTATGATGAAACCGCTATGCGCGGCGGCGCTTTTGGCGCTGGCCGCGTGCCAAACAAACACCGACGGGTTCACCCCTGATGGCCTGCCTGGCCGCGCCGTCAGCCCAGCCGAAGATGTCGACGGGCTGATGGTCGGTCATCGGCTGATGGCGGCGGGGGAGTTTGAACTGGCCTTGCGAGCCTATTATCGATCGATGGCGCAAGACGGGCCGACGGTTGACGCCCTGTCTGCGATCGGTTCGGCAAACCTGCGCCTGGGGCGGCTTGGCCAAAGTGAGCAAATGCTGCGCCGCGCCCTGGACCTGGACGCCGAATTCGTGCCCGCACTGAACAACCTGGGCGTCGTGATGATCGAGCGCCGCGAATGGGGACAAGCCGCACATCTGTTTCGCAGCGCCTTCGCGCTCGACAGCGGCCGATCCGAAGAAATCCGCCAAAACCTGCGGCTGGCTCTCGCAAACTTGCAAGATTCAGGCTATAGTGCCGAAAACAACAATGAATTCGCTCTGGTGCGGCGCGGAAACGGACGTTTTCTTCTCCTTGCCACGCCCTGAGCGATCGAGCAGTGAAGGACAGAGAATGCGCAAGGTGTGGTTGGCACCGGTGTGCCTTGTTGGGCTTGTGGCGCTCACCGGGTGCGATCAGGGGATGCATGCGCAGACCGCGCGCGCCATCGACAGCGTTGGCGCGATTGATCAGGAAAACATGGCCGAGATGATGCTCGCCGTGGCGGATCCGCGCGAAGCCGTACAGTATTTCACCACCGCGTCCCAGGCCAACCCCGACCGCGTCCTGTTTCGTCGCGGGTTGGCCAGATCCCTGATGCGGGCGGGGCGCGCCGACGAAGCCGTCCCGATCTGGCGCGAGGTCGTCGCCCATCCCGAGGCCGTTCCCGACGACCGGATCGAGCTGGCCGAGGCGTATATCCGCATCAACGACTGGCCTCAGGCCGAGGCGACGCTGAACATGGTGCCTCCGACCTATGAAACCTACAATCGCTATCGGTTGGAGGCGATGGTCGCCGATTCGCGCCAGCAATGGGACCGGGCCGACAGTTTCTATGAAATCGCCTCGGGGCTGACCGCCAACCCCGCTGGCGTGCTCAACAACTGGGGCTATTCAAAGTTGACGCGCGGCGACAATCGCGGCGCGGAACAACTGTTCGCCGAGGCCCTGCGCCACGATCCGTCCCTGTTCACCGCCAAGAACAACCTGGTGCTGGCCCGCGCGGCACAACGTCGATACGAGTTGCCGCTGATCGAGATGACCCAGACCGAACGCGCCGAACTGTTGCACACGATGGCCCTGGCTGCGATCCGTCAAGGCGATGTGCAGACCGGGCGCGCGTTGCTGGAGGATGCGATCGCGACGCATCCACAGCATTTCGAATCGGCGGCCAATGCCCTCGCCGCGCTGCGATAGGCCCGCGGAATGCTGACACAATCTGCGCACGCGGCCCTGTGGCTGCTGGTTTTTTCAACTCCCATCGCCCTTTATGTGGCCTGGAGCGATCTGCGCGCCATGCGCATTCCGAATATTGCTGTTCTGGCGCTGTTGGCGGTCTATGCGGTTGTCGGGCTGATCACCCTGCCCGCGTCGGTCTGGGCCTGGTCCTGGCTGCATTTCGTGGTGGTGCTGGTGGTTGGCTTCGTTCTCAGCCTGACGGGCGGGTTTGGCGCGGGGGATGCGAAATTCGCCGCCGCGATGGCGCCCTTCGTGGCGCTTGGCGATCTGAGGCTGTTCCTGGTTCTTCTAAGTGCGGTTGTTCTGGCCGCCTTCGTCGCCCATCGGGTTCTGCGGGCGATCCCCGCAATCCGCCGAGCCAGCCCCAACTGGGCAAGCTGGGAACGCAAGGAGTTCCCTTTCGGCCTGGCACTGGGGCCTGCGTTAATCTTTTATCTGGGATTGGCGTGTCTTCATGGCAGCTAACAGCCGCAACGCCGCGTCAGAGGGACCATGACCGATCGACCCGCCGCCGCCAGAAGCCGTATCCAGCCGCCTCCGCCGCCCGCGACGCTGGCCGATACCGGCCTGTCGATGACCTTGATGCGGGACATCCTGCTCAAGACCATGTTCCGCATGTCGCTCAATCACGCCTCGGACCTGGCGCAGATCCTGTGCCTGCCATTCGCGCAGGTTCAGCAACTGCTTGACGGGGCGCGGGGTGAGCGGCTGGTCGAGGCGATGGGCACCATGCACGCGACTGCGGCCTCGTCGGAAATGGGGTTCCAGTTGACCGATGCCGGGCGCACCCGGGCGCAGCAGGCGCTTGCCCTGTCCGAGTATTACGGTGCAATGCCGGTTCCGCTGGATGTCTATGGCGAACAGGTGCGGCGCCAGTCGATCCGCAACGTCAAGATCTCGCGCGATCAGCTTATCGCGGCAATGGGCGATCTGGTGCTGCCCGAAGGGCTGCTGGCCGATCTGGGACCGGCGGTCACCTCGGGCCGTTCAATCCTGATGTATGGCCCGCCGGGCAATGGCAAATCGTCAATCTCGAACGGGATTCGCGATGCAATGGGGGACACAATCTATGTTCCGCGCGCGGTCGTGCACGCGGGTCAGGTCCTGTCGGTTTACGACCCCATCGTTCATCGCCTCGTCGAAACCGAGCCCGCAGCAACCAGCGCATTGCGCCTGAGCGGACAGCGGTTCGACACGCGCTATGTCCTGTGCGAGCGTCCGACGGTGATCACCGGCGGCGAGTTGAAGCTGGAGATGCTGGAGCTAAAATACAACGCGGTCTCGCGCACCTACCAGGCCCCGCTCCAGTTCAAGGCAATGGGCGGTGTGTTCATTGTCGATGACCTCGGCCGCCAGGAGGAACCACCGCAGGCCCTGGTCAATCGCTGGATTGTGCCGCTGGAAATGAACTATGATATCCTGTCGCTGAATTCGGGCGAGAAATTCGTCGTGCCTTTCGACACGCTGGTGATCTTCTCCACCAACTTCCACCCGAACGAAATCTTCGATCAGGCCGCGCTGCGACGGATCTTTTTCAAGATCAAGATCGACGGCCCCGATCAGGCCGACTTTCTGAAGATCTTCGCGCTTGTTGCACGCAAGCGCCGGATGCCGCTGAACGAAGACGCCCTGATCCACTTGTTGCAAACCAAGTATCCGACCATCGACAACGTGTATTCCAACTATCAGCCGGTCTTTCTCATCGACCAGATGATCGCGATCTGCGACTTCGAAGGGAAGCCATATCACATGTCCCCTGAGCTGATCGACAGGGCCTGGTCGAACATGTTTGTCGATGACGAGGTTATCGTGCGCTAGCTCAGGACCGCGGCGTGCCCCAGCGCTGGATGGCTTGGTCTGCATAGGTCTGGCTAACCGGCAATTCGCACCCCGAATGCAGCACGACAAACTGGCGATTGCCGGCGCGCCGCAGATGGGATGCCGCGGCGTCTGCAACCCAGTGCGAGCGATGAACCCGCTGCCCCGGCACGCCGTCGATCTCGCGCAGCGCG
>JAGRMK010000566.1 GCA_020441345.1 Paracoccaceae bacterium | reverse complement strand
CGTCATAGCAAAGTGCCGTGAAGCCCTGCGGCAACAGGCCGAACACCAGTTCATCCGGGTGCATCGCGGCTTCATGGCCCATGTTCTGGAACATCGGCTTGAACACGCCAAACCGGTCATCGCTGATATCGTCGCGGCTGATTTCGACGGTGCTTTCGAACTTCTTGTTCGAGATCGTGAAGCCGTGCGCTTCGAACTGCTGAAGCACCCGCTCGTTGCCGATCCATTCGCGCATGCGCGGGAACTGGCCAAGCCAGTTATAGGCTTCGTCGCGGCCCGTGCTGCCCACGGTCATCGCGACCTTCCGGGCTTGCGACGGCGCGCCCAGCTTGGCGGTGTCGTAAAGCGTCTTGTAACCCCGGAACATGGCGTCAAGGGTGGCGGCGTTGACGATCGGCATGGGCTTCGGGTTCCTTCCAGGCGCGGCGGCGCGACTTCTGGAAGAAACCTATGAACCCCGGAGAAAGCCAAATAGACACAACGGTTTGTGTCTCGCGCCCGCAGGCGCGACTCATGCCTTCAAGCATGCTCTGGCCGGGAAAGAAAGGCAAGAACCAGGCGCGGCCAGTCATCCCTGCTGTCAGCATCGCCGTTAAAGGGTCTTTTAACGGTGCTGGACGCGCGAAGGCAGGTTTCGTGGGGCAATGTGGCGGAAGGCGGACCAAAGGCCCTCAGCGGGCGTTCTGGCGCTTTGACCGAAAGCGAAGGGCGGGGCCGATTGGCCCCGCCCTCTGGTCGGCTTGTGGCTCAGGTCAGGCCGCGCGGGATTTCATGGGCTTCAAGGCGGTGATCGCCTTGCGCGCGTCGGTCATCGTCAGGAACCGCAGCGACGTGATCTTGAAGCTGCGTTCCAGCCACTTGCACAAGCTGGCCTCGGTGCCGGTGCCGTGGGTGTATTCGCGCCAGATCGTGCGGATCAGCTCGAGCTGGGCAAAGCTCGCCATGCCAGGCCGCTCGCCGTAGTTCGGCCCCTTGGCTTCCAGCGGCGCAAAGCCCAACCATTCAGAGAAGCCCATCAGAACGGTGAAGCCGTCCTGGTCAAGCTCGGTCGAACTGGTGACGCCCGCCAGCTCGGCCAGGGCCGACCGTTAGGCATCATCCGACAGGCGCAGCTTCTGCCGCGCGACATGCAAAAGGCGGTTCTGTCTGGGGGTCAGGGTCATGCTGTTGTCCCTCCGGTTTCGTATACGCGCGCGCGGCGCAAATGCAGGTCCAGCAGATCAAGCGCCTTGATCTCGTTGGCCTCGGCCGACTTCATCGCCCGCGCCGACAAGCGCAGGATCGACGCAAACGCTGCGTCGTCGCCCCCGAAATACCCACTGACCAAACCTGTCGCGAGAAAGTCGAACACCGCCCTCGCGTCGTGGATCAGTGACATGGTGTCCCCAATGCCGTCTTCGATGGTGTCGCGGTCCTCTTTGCTCAAGCTGATCGTCACGGCAGGTGGCTTGGTGTCAGTTACAACCCGTGCGCGGCGGCAGTGGTTCAGCTCGGTTTGTGGCTCTGCGGTCTGGGTCATGCGTGCGACCTCCGGGCAGTCGTGATCTTGGCCCGCGCGAAGAACTCGCCCAAGACCCGAAATGCGGCAATAGCCTCGTCATTGCCACCGCCCTCAACATGCCGTTCAAGGGTGGCCAACGCCACCAACAGGCCGGGCCGTTCAAGGGCAAGATGCGGGATCACGAACAGATCGGACCTCTTGAATTCCTCAACGTCTGCCCGCTCCAATGGAAGCTGGATCATCAGGTTGATGGTGGTCATTTCACTTACCCCCCATCATCTTGAACGCCTGCCGGATGTGAGCGACTGTCACAGGGCCGTCGCCTGCCAACAGTCGGGCATTGCGCGCCGCCGTAGCCATGCTTCGCAGGGGGCCCCGTGCACCCCCTCCTTCGGCAATCTCGGCAACCAGGTCTTCTTGATCGAAGAGCGTTGCCGCGAAGGCATGGCACTCCGATTTGTTCGGCCCCGGAAAGCGCATGTTGTGCGTCAACCGGCTCAGAAGCGGTTCGAAAGAAGCCGTGCGTTGCGCAC
>JAGRMK010000565.1 GCA_020441345.1 Paracoccaceae bacterium | reverse complement strand
GCGGCGCCTGGTTGGCGATCGACAGTGCCTGAATGCCCAACTGCTGTTGCACCTGCAGCGCCTGCAGTTTTGCCGACGTTTCTTCCATGTCGGCATCGACCAGCGAGCCAATCCCGGACTTGAGCGAGTCCATCAGATTGTTGACGTATTTGCCCTGGGTCTCGACGCGCCCTTGAGCCGAACCGAAATCCGCCGCCGCGCGCACCGCCGTTTGGGTCAGACCTTCGATGGCTGTCAAAGCTGCTGCTGCACCGTTCTCGGTCGAAACATTGATGCTGCCAAGGATCGCAAGCCCACCGCCCGCGGTTCCACCGGTAAAGACAGAAGAGGTGGTAGTAAGCGCCGCGGCCGTGCCATTGGTAATGTCGATCGCACCATTGCTGCCCAGTTTGGCGGAAATGTTCACGCCGGCGGCCTTGGCTTCGAAGTTGAGGCGATCCGTGAGTGCCGTGGCGATATCGGTCACCGTATCCCCGTCGCGCGCGACGTAGTTCACGGCGTTCGAGATGCCCGTCAGACCCCCAATTGCATAGGAGTCGCCTGCGAGAACCTTGTTCCCGGCGCGCGCGACCGTGGTGGTATCGCCGACGATCGTCATCGTGGATGTGGCACCAATTGCGATCGCCCCGGCCCCGGTAAAGGAGGTTGCGGCAAGATCGGTGCCTGCGCCCACCACGGCCGCCTGGGTGCCCAGGTCAGCTTTGCGCGTCGAGATGTTGGACGCGGTGACATTGCCGGAACTGTCGCGGTCCAGCGACGACAGAATATCGACAGAGCCGGAGCCTTTGATACCGGCACCTGCGCCGGTATTCCCGACGATTTGCGCAACCGTCGCCCCGCCTTGCCGATTGGACAGCATGTTGAGTCCGTTGAACTGCGCGGATCCGACAATGGTCGAAATCTGATCGCGGATCGCCGACAAGTCGGTCTGCAGCTTGTCGCGGTCCATGTTGGCTTCCTGGGCGCCAACGATCTTGCTCTTCATCTCGCCCAGAAGATCGGTGATTTGTTCAGCCGCAGACCGGGCGGTTGAGATCGTCGATTCGCCGAGTGCCAGGCTGGACGAAATGCTCTTGAATCCGGCGACGTCGGATTCCATGGTCTTTGAAATAGCCCAGACCGCCGAGTTTTCCTTTGCAGACGACACCGATTTGCCGGTGGAGATTTCGTTCTGCGTCTGGCTCATGTTGGAGTTGATGTTGCGCAAGGTTTGCAGCGCGACCATCGCGGAGTTGTTGGTCAGAATCGAGGACATTGGTATTCCCTTGAAATAGGGGCGTATTCACGCCGATTGAGCGCCGTTCATGACGGCAACAACGCCCTTTCTGGACCTGCGGCGTTCCGGGTTTTCAGAGGCCGCGCCACCTGTGTGGTGCCTGATCAAAGTCGCGGCGAATCGCTAAGATGGACTTAACCGCACCGGGTTTGACGCGCTCCATTTCCCTCAAATTCTACGAAGTTGCACCAGCCGTCCGGACCGGGCGTCGCGTGTCGGGGCTGGAACAGAAACCCCGAACAGCGAAACGGGCGGCCCCGGCTTGCAGGGTCGCCCGTTTCGCTGAGCGGACTGGATTCCTGGCTATGTCAGGCGCGTTTTTCCAGGGTTCCGGCAGGGGGATACACCTCGCACCGCGCGCCGTTACGGGCGTAAGTCCTGTCGCCGCTACGCCCTCTGGTCGTTTCGATCAGCTTTCGTGCATCGCTCAACCCGCGCAGCGCCGCTTCGAACAGTCTGGCGTTGCGCGTCGCCGCACGACAAACCCGCGCGGCAAGCTCGTGATCCGAGGTGCCTGGTCCGTATGGTACTGTTTCCAAACGCACAAGCAAGCTTTCCTTGCGTGGTGCGATGCGAATCAGCCCGGCCATATCGGCGTTTTTCAAAGCGGATTCCTCTTGCGCCAGCAAGGAAAGCATCCGCGTCAGGTCAGCACGCGCCGGTTTGCGAATCCGCGTCATGGCTGTGCCCCGTGCTGCCGGGCGAGCAGACTGCGCTCAATATGGTCCGCCAACCCAAGTCCGCCACGGGCGACCATCGCGCGGGCCTGCGCATCGGCGAAGAACGACGTAAACTGTTCTTCGCCCTCGCCGCCACCAAAGGATTCAGACGGTTTGAAGACGCCCGCGCTTTTCAGCATTTCAGACAAGAAGGCCGTTTCCAGTGCTTCAGCACTGCGGCGAATCGCGGTTGCCGGGCTGGCTGACGGCGGCAGGGATGGCGGAATCTCGGTCATGCTGGCTCCTTGTTTATCCCGGCAGTTTGCCGCAAGCCGGTAAAGAAGCGGTAACCAACCGATGCTAGATACAGAGGGGTAATCGAAAAGGAGAGGGTCTTGTTCCCTGCATTGCCCGCCGAAGTGCCCGCCCGTTCCGCCCCGCCGCCGCCCCATCTGGCCAGCGGCACCACTGTTTCGGCTTTTCGATCGATC
>JAGRMK010000007.1 GCA_020441345.1 Paracoccaceae bacterium | reverse complement strand
GATCGCGCCATTGCCGCCGGTGGCGTAAAGCCGCGCGGCCTTGCGCAGCTCTTCGGGGTCCACGCCACAAAGCGCCTCGATGGCCTCGGGGCTGTTTTGCTCTTGCGCCACGAATTCGGCGTAATCCTGGAATTCATCCCAGTCGCAGCGCGCGCGGATGAAGGCCTCGTCGAACAGACCCTCGGTCACGATCACATGCGCCATGGCGGTGACCACGGCGACGTTGGTGCCCGGCCGCAGCGGCAGGTGGTGCGCGGCGCGGATATGCGGCGCGTCCTCGACCAGTTCGGTGCGGCGCGGGTCAACCACGATCACCTTCGCCCCGGCGCGGAGGCGCTTTTTCAGGCGGCTGGCAAAGACCGGGTGCGCATCGGACGGGTTCGCGCCGATGATCAGCGCCACGTCGGTGTGTTCCACGCTGTCAAAGTTCTGCGTGCCCGCCGAGGTGCCAAAGGTCTGGCCCAGCCCGTAGCCGGTGGGCGAGTGGCAGACGCGCGCGCAGGTGTCGGTGTTGTTGTTGAGGAACACCGCGCGGGTCAGTTTCTGCACCAGATAGGTTTCTTCATTGGTGCAGCGGCTGGAGGTAATCACCCCGACCGACTGGCGGCCGTGCGTGTCGATGATCCCCTGCATGCGGTTGGCGGCAAAGGCCAGCGCCGCGTCCCACGAGACTTCGCGCCACGGATCGGTGATCTTGTCGCGGATCATCGGGTTCAGGATGCGTTCCTTGTGGGTGGCGTAACCCCAGGCAAAGCGGCCCTTGACGCAGGAATGGCCGCGATTGGCCTCACCGGATTTATGCGGAACCATGCGCACCAGTTCGTCGCCGCGCATCTCGGCCTTGAAGCTGCATCCGACGCCGCAATAGGCGCATGTGGTGATCACGCTGCGTTCGGGTGTGCCGATCTCGACGACCGATTTTTCCACCAGCGTCGCGGTCGGGCAGGCCTGTACGCAGGCACCGCAGGATACGCAATCGGACGACAGGAAGGTGTCGTTCTTGCCTCCGGCGGACACGCGGCTGTCCCAGCCCCGGCCCTGGATGGTCAGGGCAAAGGTGCCCTGCACCTCTTCGCAGGCCCGCACGCAGCGCGAGCAGACGATGCATTTCGACGGGTCATAGTCGAAATACGGGTTCGAGGTGTCTTTCGCCAGATATTGCGGGTTGGCGTGGCCGTTGTTGCGCGGGCGGAAATGCGTATCAACCGCCTCATAGCGCACATCGCGCAGACCCACGGCGCCCGCCATGTCCTGCAATTCGCAATCGCCGTTGGCGGCACAGGTCAGGCAATCGAGCGGGTGGTCGGAGATATAGAGCTCCATCACCCCCTTGCGCAGTTGCTTCAGCTTGCCGGTCTGGGTTTTCACCTTCAGTCCCGGCGCCACTGGCGTCGTGCAGGACGCGGGCGTGCCGTTGCGCCCCTCGATTTCCACCAGGCACAGGCGGCACGAGCCGAAGGCCTCGACGCTGTCGGTCGCACAGAGTTTCGGAATGCCGATCCCGGCCATCGCGGCGGCGCGCATGATCGATGTGCCTTCAGGCACGGTCACGTCAAAGCCGTCGATGGTCAGCGTCACCGTCTTTGACGCGCTTGAGGCGGGCGTGCCATAGTCGCGATCGTCCCACGGGATGATGAAATCTTTCATTCGGCGGCCTCCTTTGCGGTGGCGAAGTCGTCGGGGAAGTGGGTCAGCGCGGACATCACCGGATAGGGCGTGAACCCGCCCAGCGCGCAAAGCGAGCCGGATTTCATCGTTTCGCAGAGGTCGGTCAGCAGCGCGATGCCGGACGGATCGCCCGCCGCGATACGGTCCACGGTTTCGACCCCGCGCACCGAGCCGATGCGGCAGGGCGTGCATTTGCCGCAGCTTTCGATGGCGCAGAA
>JAGRMK010000076.1 GCA_020441345.1 Paracoccaceae bacterium | reverse complement strand
CCGACCCTGATAGATACGCGCCTCTCGGCAAGTCGATGAAACGCGCACGATCCGACACAAGCGCCCCGCCGACTTGCATCTGCCGTCACGCGTTCGGAGCATGCCGCTGCGCACATGCGGATTTTGGGTCAGGGGGCTTTGCCCCCTCGCCGCTGCGCGGCTCACCCCCAGGATATTTGGAGAGCAAAGAGCGGCAATTTTAATCAAATTGTTCGAGTCCCCCGGCTGGGATATCGGCAGGATCGGCCGCGCTGGCTATATCAAAGTGACAGTCTGGATATACTGAACCCGTGCAATGTCTGGCCTCTTTGCAGCCAGTATCTGTCCCTGAATGCCACGGCGACCAGCGAGGGCCCCATGACGACGACCATCTATTCCGCGCGAAAGATCATCACCATGAACCCCAACCGCCCGGAGGTGACGCATGTCGCGGTCCGTGACGGGCGCATACTGGGGGCTGGCGACCTGGACGAACTGACCAGTTGGGGGGCGAACACGGTGGATTCGCGGTTCGCCGACAAGGTCCTGATGCCTGGCATGATCGAGGGTCATGGGCATTCGATGGAAGGCGCGATGTGGAATTTCACCTATGTCGGCTGGTTCGACCGCATGGACCCGGACGGCAAGGTCTGGTCAGGCGTCAAGTCCGTCGATGATGTCATCGACCGGCTGCGCGCGATCGAGGCGACGATGGACGACCCCGACGCGCCGCTGCTGGGGTGGGGGCTGGACCCGATCTATATGGGCAATGTGCGCGTCACGCGGGCCGATCTGGACCGCGTCTCGGCGACACGCCCGGTCGGGGTGATGCATGCCTCGGGTCATATTCTGAACGTCAATTCCAAGGGGCTTGAGCTGGCCGGTTTGCTGAAGACCGGCAACAATCATCCGGGTATTCCGTTGGCCAAGGACGGGTTGCCGACCGGCGAGTTGAAAGGGCCCGAAGTGATGATGCCCGCAGGCAAGCATGTGGGCATGGACCGCGCTTTTCTGGCCGCCGACGCCAAGGGTCTGCGCAATTACGGGCGGTTGTGCGTGCGGGCCGGGGTGACGACCTCGTCGGACCTGGGACAGCAGCTGACCGATGAGCTGGTGGACCTGTTCCTGCAAGTCACCGGCGATCCCAACTATCCGGCTTGCCTTGTGGCGTTCCGCATCAATTTCGGCATGAGCCCCGCCGAGTTGGTAGAGTATACCGCCAGCCTGCGGGCGCGCAGCACGCCGCGTCTGGACCTGGGGCGGATCAAGGTCGTTGCCGATGGCTCGATCCAGGGGTTTTCGGCGCGTCTGCGTTGGCCGGGTTATTACAACGGCGCCGAAAACGGGCTGTGGTATGTGGCGCCCGATCAACTGGCGCAGATCTATGAACTGGCGTTGAAGACCGGTGTTCAGGTGCACACCCACACCAACGGCGACGAGGCCACGCAGCTCACGCTGGACACGCTGGAGTCGGCGCTGCGCAAGGCGCCCGACTTCGACCACCGGTTTACCTTGCAGCATTGCCAGCTGGCGGATGAGGCGCAGTTTCGCAAGATGGCGCGCTTGGGCATGTGCGTGAACCTGTTCGCGAACCATCATTTCTACTGGGGCGACGAGCATTTCAAACTGACCGTAGGGCCAGAGCGCGCCGAACGGATGAACGCCTGCCGCACCGCGCTGCGCGAGGGGGTGCCGATGACCATTCATTCGGATGCGCCGGTGACGCCGTTGGCACCACTGTTCACCGCCTGGGCTGCGGTCAACCGTCTGACCGCCTCGGGGCGGGTGCAGGGCGACAGCGAGAAGATCAGCGTGGCCGAAGCGCTGCATGCGGTGACGATGGGAGCGGCGATCACGATGAAGATGGATCATCAGATCGGCAGTATCGAGGTCGGCAAACGCGCCGATTTCGCGGTGCTGGAAGAAGATC
Organism: Paracoccaceae bacterium; assembly: GCA_020441345.1. GTDB lineage: Bacteria > Pseudomonadota > Alphaproteobacteria > Rhodobacterales > Rhodobacteraceae > Pararhodobacter. Next base: position 11,491 of record JAGRMK010000076.1, on the reverse strand, counting down.
CGCGAACCGTCAATCCGATGGCGCTGAAGGATGTGAAGGTCTGGGGCACGGTGCAGGGTGGCCGTATCTTCGAGGCCGCGACGATCTGATGGACCTGCCTGTCACCGTGATTGGCGGCTATCTGGGGGCCGGCAAGACCACGCTGGTCAATCACCTGCTGCGCCATGCCGACGGGCTGCGCTATGCCGTGCTGGTCAACGAATTCGGCGATCTGTCGATCGATGCTGACCTGATCGAGGCCGAAGAAGACGGCATGATCAGCATTTCGGGCGGCTGCGTGTGTTGCGCCTTTGGCAACGATCTGATCGGGGCGCTGGATGACATGCTGGCGATGCGCCCGCGCCCGGATCACGTGCTGATCGAGGCCTCGGGCGTGGCGCTGCCGGCGTCCATCGCGGCCAGTGTCGGGCTGGTTCAGGGGATGCGCGTGGACGGGGTTCTGGTGCTGGCCGATGCCGATCAGATCCGGGCGAATGCCGCCAATACCTATCTGTCCGACACCATCACCCGGCAGTTGGCACAGGCCGATATCGTTCTTTTGACAAAGGCCGATCTGATCGACGCGGCGGGGCTGGAGCGCCTGACAACCTGGCTGCGTTCCCAGGCACCGGGCACGCGGATTGTGCCGGTGGTTCAGGGCGCGGTGCCTGCCGAGGCAATTCTGGGCGCGCTGCCTCTGGCGGCACGAGGGCGCACGGTGGGGCCAGCCGCGCATGGCTTGTTCGACAGCGTGGTGCTGCGCCCCGATGGTCCGGTCGATGCGGCGGATCTGGCGCGGGCATTGGCCGACGATCCGGGCGTTACGCGGGCGAAAGGCTTCGTCGATACCCGCGACGGTCTGGTGCTGATCCATGTCGTCGGGCATCGGCGCACGGTGGAACCGGCAACCGGCGACCACCCGATCGGGGTGGTGTGCATCGGGTTGAAGGCCGAGTTCGATCCGGCGCGGGTCCGGGCGCTCGCAGGCGGGAATGCCGACGGGCGTTGACGCAAACACCCGCAACCGGCACCGTGGCGGTCGGCGCAGAAAAGGGGTTCGCATGGCCACACCGCTGTTGATCCGAAACCGCAACTATCGGCTGTTGTTCGCCGCCGGCGCCCTGACCAACCTGGGCGACGGGATGATCCTGCTGGCGCTTCCCTGGTTGGCAACGCTGATGACCCGTGACCCGGTGGCGATTGCCGGTGTGGCTGCTGCGGGCCGGTTGCCCTGGCTCTTGTTCGCCCTGCCCGCCGGGGTCATCATTGACCGCAGCGACCGGCGGCGCCTGATTGCGCGGGCCGATCTGCTGCGGGCGGGGATCGTTCTGGCGATCCTGATGTTGGCGCTGGCGCCGCCCGCGCCCGGCGCGGTGTGGCTGCTGGCGGGCCTCGCATTCTTGTTGGGATCGGCCGAAGTGCTGCGCGACAACGCCGCGCAGACGATTCTGCCCGCGCTGGTCGCGCGCGAGGATCTGGAAGCCGCGAACGGCCAGTTGTGGAGTGCCGAGCAATTGACCGGGCAGTTCATCGGCCCGCCGCTGGCCGGGATGCTGATCGTGGTGGGGATTGGCCTGCCGTTCGGGCTGGATGCCGCGGCGCTGGTGCTGGCGGCCGGGCTTGTCTGGCTGATCGCGCTGAAACCCGCGCCCCTGGTGCAGGCGGGGTTTCTAACCGCGCTGACCGAGGGCATTGCCTTCATGCGCGCCGACCGGGTGCTGCTGCGCCTGGCAGTGGTGCTGGGGATCGCGAATTTCCTGGCAACGCTCACCATCACCGTGCAGGTGCTTTTCGCGCAAGAGGTGCTGGGGCTGTCCGCCGCAGAATACGGGTTCGTTCTGTCAGTGGCGGCGTTAGGGGCGATCGCCGGCAGCCTGACGGCGCCGCGCCTGGCCCGCGCATTCGGCGTGCAGGCCTGTCTCTACCTGTCGATCGGCACCTGGGCCGTTGGCTATGCGGTGATCGGCCTCAGCACCTCGGGCATGGTGATGGCCACGGCCCTGTTTGCCGTGATGAGCGCGGCGATGCTATGGAACGTCATCACCGTGTCCTGGCGCCAGCGCCGCATCCCGACCGCGCTTTTGGGCCGGGTCAACAGCCTCTACCGGTTCTTTGGCTGGGGGTCGATGCCGCTGGGTGCGTTGGCCGGGGGGCTGGTTGTCGCTCTATTAGAGCCCGGTATGGGCCGCGAAATGGCGCTGCGGGCGCCGTTTGCCCTGTCGGCACTGTGCTGCGCGGGGTTGCTGGCCTTTGCGCTGGCGCGTCTGCGGCTGCTTGACGCGGGCTGAGTCACCACAGGCTTAATTGCCGGGCGGTGTCGTGGGCCGGTTCGGGGTCGTCCAGCGTCGACAAGGTGACGCCGATCAGGCGAATACCCCGATCTGTCGGGAACAGCGGGTCGAGCAGGGCAAAGGCCAGCCCCTGAAGCTCTTCGGCATTGGCCAGCGGCACCGAAAGCGTGCGGCTGCGGGTGATCTGGCGGAAATCGGCGTATTTGACCTTCAGCGTCACGGTGCGCGCGTGCAACGACCGGTCGACCAGATGCCCCCAGACACGCATCGCCAGAGTCGCCGTCTCGGCGCGCGCGCGGTCCAGATCGAACACATCCTCGATGAATGTATCCTCGCTGCCGATCGACTTGCGCTGGCGATGCGGCTGCACCGGGCGCTCGTCGATCCCGCGCGAGATACGGTAATACCACCCGCCCGCCTTGCCGAAATGCTCTTGCAAAAAGGCCAGCGACTGCGCCCGCAGATCGGCACCGGTATGCAGCCCCAGACGCTCCATTTTCGCGGCGGTGGCCGGGCCGACCCCGTGGAACTTGCCGACCGGCAGCGCGGCGACAAAACCGGGGCCTTGCCGCGGGGTGATCACCGCCTGACCGTTGGGCTTGTTCAGGTCGCTGGCCAGTTTCGCCAGGAACTTGCAATACGAGATCCCCGCCGAGGCATTGAGCCCCGTGACCGCCTTTATCCGGGACCGCACCACTTGCGCAAGTTCGGTCGCCACCGCGATGCCCTGCTTGTTTTCGGTCACGTCCAGATAGGCCTCGTCCAGAGACAGCGGCTCGATCAGGTCGGTGTGCTCGGCGAATACCGCGCGGATCTGGGCCGAAACCGCGCGATACACGTCGAACCGCGGTCGCACAAAGATCAGATCGGGGCATTTGCGCCGCGCCGTGACCGAGGGCATCGCCGAACGCACGCCGTATTCGCGCGCCTCGTAGCTGGCAGCGGCCACCACGCCGCGCGCCGCCGCACCGCCCACCGCGACCGGCTTGCCGCGCAGTTCCGGCGCATCACGTTGTTCCACCGAGGCATAAAACGCATCCATGTCGACATGGATGATCTTGCGGATCGGAGCTGTGTTCTGGGTCGCGCCCACCTGTGCCTGCCTTCGCCTTGTGCCATGGCACACAGTCTATCAGACTGATCGCGCGTGTCGCGCCCCCTAGGCAATCCACGGGATGCGCTTCATACTTGGCGCCATGACCGAGACGCCAAACCCGAACGGCCCAAAACCCCAGACCAGCACCAGAGCGATCCGCACGGTGTTGCTTCTGGTCGTTCTGGCCGTGCTGGCAAGCGTTCTTGCCCTGCCTCGTCTGGAACGCCTGTTCCAGATCGAGACCGGGCAGAACGGCGAGGCGACCCTGACTCTGGCTATCGAGGGACTGGAGGGCGCCTTGCGCCGTTACCAGCCCTTGCCCACGCTGATCGCCGAACGGGCGCCGCTGCGCGCGCTGCTCGAAGACCCGGACAATCGCACGCTTCAGGCGCAGATCAACGAAGACCTGCGCCTGACGGCAGAGTCTGTCAGCGCCTCGGACATCTACCTGATGGATATGACCGGCCTGACCATCGCGACCAGCAATTATCAACGCGAGCGATCCTTTATCGGCCGCAGCTTCGAATTCAGGCCCTATTTCACGCAGGCGCGCGACGGCGGACTGGGGCGCTATTTCGCCTTGGGCATCACGTCGTTGGAACGAGGCTATTTCTATGCCGCGCCGGTTCTGGATGACGGGCGGATCGTCGGCGTGGTCGCGCTGAAATTCACCGTGGACCGGTTTGAAACCACGTGGCGCGGCGGGGGTGGTGACATCATCGTCACCGACATGCGCAACATCATCTTCATGTCCAGCCGCCCGGAATGGCATTTCCGCGCGCTCGACCCGCTTACCCCCGAAGAGATCGAGCAGATCGAGGCAACACGGCAATATCCGCTGGACTTGATCCGGCAACTCGACACGCATACCCGACCGCTCAGCGACACGTTGAACATCATCAGCATCGATGGCGGCGGATCCTATGTCAGCGCGTCGCGCTGGGTGCCAGATGCGGGCTGGATGGTGACGGTGCTGGCGCCCACCGGCCCCGCGCGAACCCAGGCGCTGATCGTTTTGGCGCTGCTGATCATGCTGATCCTGTTCGCCGGGCTGATCGCCGGGGTGTTCATACAGCGCCGCGCGCGGCTGGTGGACCGGATGGAGCAGATCCGCCTGCATCGCGCCTTGCTGGAGCAACGGGTGGCCGAACGCACCGCCGACCTGAACCAGGCCAACGCGCAACTGGTGCAGGAAATCGAGGACCGCAAGGCCACCGAACAACGCCTGCGCAAGACTCAGAACGAGCTGGTGCAGGCCGGCAAGCTGGCGGCGCTGGGCCAGATGTCGGCGGCGCTCAGCCACGAGTTCAATCAGCCGCTCGCCGCGGTCAAGGTCTATGCCGAGAACGCCGTGACCTTTCTCGACCGGGGTCGCCCAGAAGACGCGCGCAAGAACGTGGCGCTGATCTCGCAGATGGCCGACCGCATGGCGTCGATTTCCAAGCACCTGCGCAATTTCGCCCGCCGCCCGCAGGAAAAGGTCGGCCCGATCCCGCTTGGCGCCGTGCTCGACGATGCGCTGGCGCTGATGGACGCAAAGATCAAGGCAGCGCGCGCGCAGGTCGTCTATCATCGCCCGGAAACCGAGGCGATGGTGATCGGCGGGCGCGTGCGCTTGCAACAGGTTCTGGTCAACCTGTTGGCCAATGCACTGGACGCGATGGAGGACCACAGGACGCCGCGCATAGAGATCAGCCTGCACGACACGGGCGCCCGGTGGCAGGTCGAAGTGCGCGACCACGGGGCGGGCCTGTCAGAGGATACGCTGGCGCAGCTGTTCGATCCGTTCTTCACCACCAAGCAGCCGGGCAAGGGGCTTGGGTTGGGGCTGTCGATTTCCTATAACATCATGCGCGATTTCGGCGGCACGCTGACCGCGCGCAACCATGAAACCGGCGGCGCGGTGTTCACCGTCGATCTGGCCCACGCCGCGGTCGATGCAGCGCAAGAGGTCGCGGCGCAATGACCCCCGAAACGATCCTGTTTGTCGATGACGAGGACCATCTGCGGATGGCGGCCGAACAGACCTTGCATCTGGAAGACCTGCATGTTGCCTGCTACCCCGAGGCCGCGCCTGCCCTGGCGCGTGTGGCGCGGGACTTTCCCGGCATCCTGGTGACCGATATCCGCATGCCCGGCATCGATGGGCTGGAACTGATGGCCCGCGCGCTGGAAATCGACCCCGAGTTTCCGGTGATCCTGGTCACCGGGCATGGCGACGTGGAACTCGCGGTGAAATCCATGCGCGACGGGGCCTATGATTTCCTGGAAAAGCCCTATGCCCCGTCGCGTCTGGTCTCGACCGTGCAGCGGGCACTGGAAAAACGTCGCCTGACGCTGGAAAATCGCGCGCTCCGGCGGCAGGTGGGCGGGCGCGATGTGATCGAGGCCCGTCTAACCGGGCGGTCGGATGCCATGGTCCGGCTGCGCGCCCAGGTCCGGGCAATCGCCGCGACCGATGCCGATGTGCTGATCCAGGGCGAAACCGGCACCGGCAAGGAGGTGGCGGCGCGCGCGCTGCACCGCGCCAGCCCGCGTTCGGACAAGCCCTTCGTGCACATCAACTGCGCCGCCTTGCCCGCCGATCTGATCGAAAGCGAACTGTTCGGCCACGAGGCGGGTGCCTTTCCCGGCGCGCTGCGTCCGCGCTACGGCAAATTCGAACACGCGCGCGGCGGCACCGTGTTCCTGGACGAGATCGAAAGCATGAGCCAGCCGGTGCAGGCCAAGCTGTTACACGCGATCCAGAACCGCAGCGTGACGCGGTTGGGATCGAACGACCCGATTGCGCTGGACGTGCGGTTCATCGCCGCCTCGAAACGCAACCTCGAAGAGGCGGCAGCCGAGGGCACGTTTCGCCCGGACCTTCTGTATCGGCTGAACGTGGTAACGATCCGCATGCCCGACCTGGAGGAACGCCGCGAGGATATTCCGCGCCTGTTCACGCATCTGGTCGGCGAGGCCGCGGCCCGCTACAAGCGTCCGATCCCCGACATCCCGGGGGCCGTTCTGGCCTCGGTCGCGGCGCGGGTGTGGCCAGGGAATGTGCGCGAGTTGCGCAACGCCGCCGACCGGTTTGCGCTGGGGCTCGACCTGGATCTGGGGCACGCGCCCGCAACCGGCGATGGGCCGCAGACGCTGGCCGAACGGGTCGCCGAGCATGAGAAATCGCTGATTGCCGCCAGCCTCACCGCGCATCACGGCAGCCTCAAGGACACCTATGAGGCGCTGGGCCTGAGCCGCAAGGCTCTGTACGAAAAGATGCAAAAGCATGGGCTGTCGCGCGGGGCGTTCACTGGCAAGGGCTGAAACCGTCACCCGCCTGTCGTGTTTGGGTCGAAACCGGAACACGCAATGCGCACCATGTTACCATTTCGACCCATCGGCCCGTTTTTTTTGCCTGATATTTGGCCACGATCACGTGCGGGTGATTGCACGACTCGGTCAAACCGCAGCCAATGCACGGCGCATGGCCCGGCTCAGGGCCTCGGGCGGGGTGGAGGCTCCGTCCGGTTCAAAGCCAGGCACACTGGCACCAACGGAGGAAAATTTACCCATGACCATGACCAAGCTGACCGCCCTGGCCCTGTCGACCGCGCTGGCCACCAGCGCCGCATTCGCCGAAAGCCACGGTGGCATGGACCGCACCGGCTGGCCCGAAAGCTTCACGGTCGGCACCGCGTCGCAGGGCGGCACCTTCTTTGCCTATGGCTCGGGCTGGGCGAACCTGGTGGCCGAAGAACTGGGCATTTCGGGCGGCGCCGAAGTCACCGGCGGCCCGATGCAGAACATGGCGCTGGTTCACACCGGCGAAGCCCAGTTCGGCATGACCACGATGGGCCCGGCGCGGGAATCGCTGCAAGGCACCAACCCGATCGCGCCCGGCCTGCAAATGACCAACGCCTGTGCGATGTTCCCGATGTATCAGACGCCGTTCTCGATCACCACGTTGGGCGCGTCGGGCATCACCGCGATCTCGGAAATCCCGGACGGCGCGCGCATTGGCTTTGGCCCTGCCGGCTCGACGTCGGACACCTATTTCCCGGCGATGATGGAGACGCTGGGCGTCAACTTTGACCGCCGCAACGGCGGCTGGGACGATCTGGGTGGCCAGCTGCAGGACGGGTTGCTGGACGTGATCGCCTTTGCCGCGGGCGTGCCGGTTCCGGCCGTGTCGCAGCTCGAGGTGCAGACCGACATCAACATCATCGAGTTCACGCCCGAAGAGCAGCAGCAGATCATCGATGCCTTCCCGGTGTCGGCCTATTCGATCAACGCCGGTGTCTATGGCACGCTGGACCATGACGCACGGTCGGTGGCGATGTGGAACTTCGCGATCGCCAACTGCGATCTGCCGGAAAGCTTCGTCTATGCGGTCGTCGATGTCGTCATGTCGGACCATGAGCGCATGATGGGTATTCACGCCGCGTCGCGCGAAACCCTGCCCGAGAACTGGGACAAGAACACCGTCATGATGTGGCACCCCGGTGCGGCCCGCTGGTTCACCGAGAACGCCGGCGCGACCATCGCCGCCGACATGATCCACGGCGGCTGAATGCCGTAACAGACTGGACCCCGCCCGCGACAGACCTCGGGCGGGGTCTTTTTGTAGCACCGCGCGCACGCCTCGCCGACCCGGGCCGGGCGCCGCAGTGACCGCTACGCCCAATCCAGACCGGAGGAGCGCGACAGGTCCAATCGTGGCCGGGGCGCGCAGGGGGACACCACCATGAGCGATCAGACCAAGACCAGCCCGCAAGCCCGGGAATCCGGCGCCGAACCCGAAGATGACGCATTTCCGCAAGGCGTCGTGCATGCCGAAGGCGTTGACGAAGAGCCGGTTGAAAAGAACCGCCGCCTGTTGACGGGCTGGCGTGAGATCACCATCGCCACCGTGGCGGCGATCTATTCGTTCTTTCACATCGCGGCGCTGAACGGTCTGTCGATCGAACGCTGGACCGGCGTCGAGGTGCCCTTCCTGCCCTCGCTGCCGATGGAAACCTGGAACTTCCGCATCGTCCACATCGCCGGCGCGCTGGTTCTCGGTTTCCTGCTGTTTTCGTCACGCCTGTTCAACGACGACAAGCCGTCACGCGATACAAAGACGGTGGGCTATGCCGCCCTGGCGCTGCTGATCCCGGCAGCCGTTGCATTGGCCACGGCGCTCGGTTTCGCCATCCAGATCGGATCGGGCGACTTGCCGCGCATGGGCGGGCTGACCACCTGGGCCGCTTTTCCCGGCACCGAAATCTACAACACCGAGATCACCTGGTTCGGCATCCCATTGCTGATCGCAACCTTTGGCGCGATCGTCCTGGGCTGGTTCGAAGATCGCCCGCGTGACCGATTTGCGATGTCCGACATGGTGCTGGCATTCTGCGCCGTGGTCGTTGCCGCCTACCTGATCGCGATCTACGGCACCGCCGCGCGCAACTCGGTCGGCACGCCTTTTGTACCGATCGGCGTGGCCTTTGCCGCGACTGCCGGCTCGGCGTTGATCCTGGAACTGACGCGGCGCGTGGCAGGCATGGCACTGGTCATCATCACCGGCGTGTTCCTGGTCTATACCTTTACCGCCCATCTGTTGCCCGGCATCCTGGCGGTGCAGACGCCCTATACCTGGCAGCGGTTCTTCGGCTTCCTCTATACTGACACCGGCATCCTGGGCGCCACGACGGCGGTGTCATCGACCTATATCATCCTGTTCATCATCTTCGCCGCCTTCCTTCAGGCGTCGAAAGTGGGCGACTATTTCGTCAACTTCGCCTTCGCCGCGGCCGGTCGCGCCCGCGGGGGCCCGGCCAAGGTGGCGATTTTCGCCTCGGGGCTGATGGGCATGATCAACGGCACCTCGGCGGGTAACGTCGTGGCGACGGGCTCGCTGACCATTCCGTTGATGAAAAAGGTTGGCTATTCCAAGCAAACCGCTGGCGCGGTCGAGGCCGCGGCCTCGACCGGTGGCCAGATCATGCCGCCGATCATGGGGGCTGGCGCCTTCATCATGGCGGAAATCACCGGCATTCCCTATACCGACATCGCCGTCGCTGCGATCATCCCGGCGGTGCTGTATTTCGTGTCGGTCTATTTCATGGTCGACCTGGAAGCCGCGAAACTGGGCATGCGCGGCATGCGAGAAGACGAACTGCCGAAATTTCGCGACATGGTGCGGCGCGTGTTCCTGTTCCTGCCGATCATCATCCTGATCGCGGCGCTGTTCATGGGCTATTCGGTGATCCGGGCAGGCACGCTGGCCACCGCCGCCGCCGCCGTCGTCAGTTGGCTGACGCCCTACCGCATGGGGATGCGGTCGATCGTCAAGGCGTTCGAGATCGCGGGCATCATGTCGATCCAGATCATCGCGGTCTGTGCCTGCGCGGGGATCATCGTTGGCGTGATCTCGTTGACCGGGGTCGGCGCGCGGTTCTCGTCGATGCTGCTGGGCATCGCCGCGACCTCGCAATTGCTGGCGCTGTTCTTTGCCATGTGCATCGCGATCCTGCTGGGCATGGGGATGCCGACAACGGCGGCCTATGCGGTTGCGGCCTCGGTCGTGGCTCCGGGCCTGGTGCAACTGGGGATTCCGGTGCTGACGGCGCATTTCTTCGTGTTCTATTTTGCCGTTCTGTCGGCCATCACGCCGCCCGTGGCGCTGGCCAGCTACGCCGCGGCCGGGATCTCGGGCGCGAACCCGATGGCAACCTCAGTCACCTCGTTCAAGTTCGGCATAGCCGCTTTCATCGTGCCGTTCATGTTCTTCTACAACGGTGCGCTGTTGATGGATGGCTCCTGGTTCGAGGTTCTGCGCGCCGGCCTGACGGCAACCTTCGGGGTGTTCCTGCTGTCCTCGGGCGTTCAGGGCTGGTTCCTGTCGGGCCGCGTGGCGTGGTTCCTGCGTGCGGGGTTGATTGCCGCCGCGCTGCTGATGATCGAAGGCGGTCTGGTGACCGACCTGATCGGGATCGGCGCGGTGGTTGCCATCTTCTTCGTGCAAAAGCTGTTCCACCCGTCGCCCGATGCGACATTCGACGTGCGCGGCGCGGATTGATCGCGCCCGAATTCGACCACTGGGCCGCCCTTCGGGGCGGCCTTTTTCTTGAACCTAGCCGCATACGGCATGTTAGGCTGTCTGGATCGAAACACACATAGGTGCGCCATGGTCCAGAACGCCCCCATCGTCGAGATCGACCGCGACGCCTTCTGGCACGACCCCTACCCGGTGTTGGCCCGGTTGCAAGACGCCGCGCCAATTGCCCTTGTGCCGCAGTTGAACGCCGTTTTGCTGACCCGCCGCGACGATGTCTGGGAAAACGAAAAGAACATCGCGGTGTTTTCGTCCGAGCAGCCGCAGGGGCTGATGACCCGGCTGATGGGCCAGAACATGATGCGCAAGGACGGCGAGGCCCACAAGACCGAGCGCGATGCGATCTTTCCCACCGTTTCGCCGCGCACCGTCAAGACAGTGTGGCTTGGTCGGTTCCGCGAACAGGCGAGCGCGATCCTCGACGGGTTGGAGCCCAGGGGGTACGCCGACCTGGTCCAGGAGTATGCAATGCCGCTGGCCGCCGAGGCGCTGAAAGCGATGACCGGCCTGACCAACATGGATTGGCGCGAGATGGATCGCGTCAGCCAGGGGATGATCGACGGCTGCGCCAATTATGCGGGCGACCCGCAGGTCGAGGCCCGATGCCATGATTGCACCGCCTCCATCGACCGGCATATCGACGCCCGCATCCCCGCGGTCGACGCAGCACCCGACCTGTCCCTGCTGTCGGTGCAACGCCGCGCCGGGCTGCCCGATGCCTCGGTGCGGGCGAATATCAAACTCGCGATCTCAGGCGGGCAGAACGAACCGCGCGACGCCATCGCCGGGACGATCTGGGCGCTGCTCAGGCACCCCGAGGCCCTGGCGGCGATCGCGGGCGGCACGGCAACCTGGCTCGATGCGTTCGAGGAATATGCCCGCTGGAACTCGCCCATCGGCATGTCGCCGCGCCGGATCGCCCGGCCGCACACGCTGCGCGGCGTGACGCTGGAACCGGGCGACATGGCGTTCCTGATGTTCGGCGCGGCCAATCGCGACCCCGCGTGTTTCGATGCCCCCGACCGGTTCGACATCGCCCGCGAC
>JAGRMK010000075.1 GCA_020441345.1 Paracoccaceae bacterium | reverse complement strand
TCGGGCGTTCCCATGAAAATCACGCGCATCGCTGGCCCCTTTCCTGTCGTGCCGCGAAATGCGGGTTCACCGCGTCGCCCCGGCCTTTTTCGCGCGCCTGAGCAGCATATCGCGCTTGGTCTTGCTCAGATGATCGAAATACATCCGGCCGTTCAGGTGGTCGATCTGGTGCTGCACGCTGGTCGCCCAGAGACCCACGAAATCGCGGTCTTCGATCACCCCGTCGGCGTTCAGAAACCGGACCGTCACCGCGCGGGGGCGTTCGATCTTCGCCCAGACCCCCGGCAGGTTCGGGCTGGCTTCGTCATGGCTGCGGGGTTGAACCGAAGCGTGCAGCACTTCGGGGTTGGCCATGCGCACCGTTTGCCCGCGTGCCTCCGAGGCATCGACCACCGCCAGCCGCAGCATCACGCCGATCTGTGGCGCCGCCAGGCCGACCCCCGGCATGGCTTCCATCGTGTCGATCATGTCGGTCCAGATCGCGCGGATCTCGTCGGTGACGGCGTCAACCGGGGCGGCGGCGGTGCGCAGGCGTGCGTCGGGCCAGGGGATACAACGGCGGATCATGCGGCGGCCCCCAGTGTGGCCAGCGCTGGCGACGCGGCGCGGCGTGCGGCTTCGTCCATCAGGTCGATGCACAGGCGCCCGTTCAGATGGTCGAGTTCATGCTGGGCGCAGATCGCCGCGAACCCGTCCAGTTTTTCCTCATGCGTTACCCCGTCCAGATCGCTCCAGCGCAGAACCACCCATTCGGGGCGGGCGACCAGGGCGGGCACACCGGGGATCGACAGGCAGCCTTCGGTGTTGGTGACAAGCCTGTCCGAGGCATCCCGGAGCTCGGGGTTCAGACAGACCAGCGGGGCGGGCGTGCCTTCTTTCCAGGTGCAATCCATCACGAAGATGCGCCGCGCGACGCCGACCTGCGGCCCAGCCAATCCGCGCCCAGTCGCAGCATACATCGTGTCCAGCATATTCCTCGCCAGATCGCGCAGCCCGGCGTCAACGGCCTCGACAGGCAGGCAGGGGCGGCGCAGCATCGGGTCGGGGAACTGGACGATAGGCAGAATCGGCATGGCGGTCGAACCTCGTTTCCGGTCTCGGGGCGTGTTCAGTCCCGCGCGCGTTCGCGTTTGAGCTTTTCCATCTTGCGGGTGATCATCTGCCGCTTCATCACGCCCAGGTAATCGATGAACAGCTTGCCGTTGAGGTGGTCGAATTCGTGCTGGGCGCAGGTTGCCCAAAGTTCGTCGAACTCTTCCTCATGCGTCTTGCCGTCCAGCCCCAGCCAGCGCATCCGCACGAGCTTCGGGCGTGTCACCTCGGCGAATTGGTCAGGGATCGACAGACACCCCTCTTCATGAGTGCTCTTTTCTTCCGAGGTCCAGGTAACCTCTGGGTTGATCAACACCATAGGTTTCGCCGCTTCGTCGTCCGATTTCACGCAATCCATGACGAACAGGCGCTGCATCACGCCTACCTGAGGCGCCGCCAGGCCGACGCCGGGCGCGTCATACATGGTTTGCAGCATGTCCTCAGCCAGTGCGCCGATTTCTGGCGACACGGATTCGACAGGGGCACAAACCTTTTTCAGGCGCGGGTCGGGATGGATCAGAATGTTTCGCAGGGTCATGAGGGTGAAATAGGCGATCGGATTGCGCTTCGCAACGGGTGCGTGCTTTTCGGGGTTGCGTCCGGCCTTGGAGGCGGCAAACTGCCGCTCAGATCAAGGAGGCGCGTATGAATTTCGACGAGATCATCGACCGGCGCGGGACGCATTCGGCCAAGTGGGACATGATGCAGGATCTGTTTGGCGTCAGCCCCGAGGACGGCATTTCAATGTGGGTTGCCGACATGGATTTCCGCCCGCCACAGGTCGTGCAGGATGCGCTGCAAAAGATGCTCGATATCGGGGTCTACGGGTATTTCGGCGGCGATGCCGACTATAAACACGCAATCCAGTGGTGGATGAAAACGCGCCACGGCTGGGACATCGACCCCGCGCATGTGTTCACCACGCACGGGCTGGTCAACGGCACGGGGTTGTGTGTTCAGGCGTTCACCGATCCCGGCGATGGGGTGGTTCTGTTTACGCCGGTCTATCATGCCTTTGCGCGCGTGATCCGCGAATCCGGGCGCGAGGTCGTCGAATGCCCATTGGTGGAACGCGACGGCCGCATGGTGATGGATGTCGCCGCTTATGACGCGCAGATGACCGGTGCGGAAAAGATGCTCATCCTGTGTTCGCCGCACAACCCCGGCGGCCAGGTCTGGAGCCCCGAGGAATTGCGCGCCGTGGCCGATTTTGCCCGTCGGCATGACCTGGTGCTGGTCTCGGACGAAATCCACCATGACCTTGTGCTGCCGGGGCATCGTCACACGGTCATGCCGCTGGCCGCGCCCGATAGCGCCGACCGCCTGGTGATGATGACGGCCGCCACCAAGACATTCAACATCGCTGGCAGCCATGTTGGCAACGTGATCATCGCCGATCCGGTGCTGCGCGGCAAATTCGCCAAGGTGATGAACGGGTTGGGGATTTCTCCGAACTCGTTCGGCATTGAGATGGTGACCGCCGCCTACAGTCCTGAAGGCGCCGCCTGGGTGGATGCGCTGGTCGGGTATCTCGATGAGAACCGCCGAATTCTTGAAGCCGGCGTGGCCGACATTCCGGGCGTCCGCATCATTCCGTTGCAGGCGACCTATCTGGTCTGGGTGGATTTCGCCAACACCGGCATGGACGCCAAGGAAATCGCGCGGCGTGTCGAACAGGACGCACGCATCGCCGCCAATCACGGCGACAGTTTCGGCAAGGGCGGCGAGACATTCCTGCGGTTCAATGTCGCCACGCCGCGCGCGCGGATCGTCGAGGCGGTTGACCGGCTACACGCCGCTTTCCGCGATCTGCAATGACGGCGGGGCGCAAGCCCCCCAGTTTCCCCGCAATGTTCAGGCGGGACCGGCCAGATACCCAGACGGCAGCGCGCGGTCGTCGGCGTAATCGCGGACCGGCGTCTGAAATACCGGCGTTTCGCGCTTGAACTCATAGGTCATCGTGCGCCCGTCCTCGCTGGCGGCGATGATCAACGCGCGGCTGATGTGGCGTGGACCGTCGAAAATATCGACCAGACCGCGCAGCCGCGGCACGTGGCGGGCATCGACCGAAAACCCGGCATCGCCCAGCGTCAGGATCGGAAAGACCTGGTCGCCGACATGGACACAGAGGCGCGAACCCCGGCGTGCAGCGCGATTGCGCGCGGCCTCAAGACCACGGCGAACGTCCTCGGGCAGAAATTCCAGCATAGTTTCCTCCGATTCCCTTTCGACATGCTCACCCCGATTGGAATCAAAAACAAGTTACAGGGATGTAACACCTGGGGCTTTTTTCGGCTGTTCGTCTCTGCACAGGGCCTGCGCGCATGGGGGCGGTTGACCGGGCGGCGAACGCGCCCACCTGTGACCCAACAAGGAGGATCCGATGGGGCAATTGGTCGAAGGTCGCTGGTCGACCGAATGGTATGACACGAAAAGCACCGGCGGGGCGTTCAAGCGCACCACCGCCGCCTATCGCAACTGGGTGACGCCCGATGGGGCGCCCGGCCCGTCGGGGCAGGGCGGGTTCGCCGCCGAAAGCGGGCGCTACCATCTCTATGTGTCTCTTGCCTGTCCCTGGGCGCATCGCACGCTGATTTTCCGCGCGCTCAAGGGGTTGGAGC
>JAGRMK010000074.1:2876-9307 GCA_020441345.1 Paracoccaceae bacterium | reverse complement strand
GCGCCGCGACAACGCGCTTGGCACGCTTTACAATATCGTCGGCTTCCAGACCAAGATGAAACACGGGGCGCAAACGCAGGTTTTCCGCATGATCCCCGGGCTGGAGAACGCAGGTTTCGCGCGACTGGGTGGTATCCATCGGAATACATTTCTCAACTCCCCGACCCTGCTCGACTCTCAGATGCGTTTGAAATCAAGACCTAATCTTCGGTTCGCCGGGCAGATAACCGGGGTCGAGGGCTATGTAGAATCGGCGGCCATGGGCTTGGTTGCCGGACGCCTTGCTGCGGCCGAGATCAGGGGGACGCCGCTCGCACCACCGCCGCGCGAGACGGCAATGGGCGCCTTGATCGCGCATATCACCGGGGACGCGGATGCGCGTAGCTTTCAGCCGATGAATGTGAACTTCGGGCTTTTCCCGCCAATCGACGCAAAGGGCGGCCGTCGCGGGCGAAAAAACCGATACAAAGCCTATACCGACCGGGCGAAAGAGGGTTTCACCGCGTGGTTGGGCTGATCACCCGCTTCGCCCCCTCGCCGACCGGCCCACTGCATTTGGGCCATGCCTTTTCTGCGTTGACGGCTTATGACATGGCCCGCGCGGCCGATGGCGAGTTTCTGCTGCGCATCGAAGACATCGACACAGCGCGCTGTCGGCCAGAATACGTAGCCGGGATCTATCAGGATCTGCGCTGGCTGGGCGTGACCTGGCCCGAGCCCGTGCTGCACCAATCTCGTCAAACCTCTGCGTATTACGAAGCCCTGTCTCGATTGTCGGCGATGGGAGTCACCTACTTCTGCACATGCACACGTGGCGATATTCGGGCGGCCCTGTCGGCTCCGCAAGAGGGCGCGCAGCAGATTGGTCCCGATGGTCCGATCTACCCCGGCACCTGTCGGCACGCGCATCACCGCGGCAAAGACGGGCCTGCCGCAATCCGACTCGATATGGCCAAGGCACTGGCGCGGATCGGCCCCGTGTCTTTCACAGAGATCGGACCGCTAAAGGCCGGTCAGCACCGGTATGCCCAAGACGAGTTGGTGCATCATGTTGGCGATGTGATCCTTGGCCGGCGCGATATCGGCACCTCCTATCACGTCGCGGTGATTGTGGACGATGCCGCGCAGGGCGTGACCCATGTCGTCAGGGGCGCCGATCTTTTCGACGCGACACCGATCCATGTCGTGCTGCAACGCCTGCTCGCGCTCCCGACACCGCTCTATCATCATCATCGGCTCATCCGTGATGAAAAAGGAGTGCGACTGGCCAAACGCGACGATGCCCGGGCTTTGGCAAAATATCGCGCCGACGGCGCAACCCCGGCAGAAATCCGAGCATCGGTCGGACTATGATCCGTGCTCGGTTTATTGCGCCTCCGGTGTCATGATCTCGACTTCGGTGTCATCGCGAACGGCCGTGAAAAAACAGCTTCGGCGATTGGTATGACAGGCCGGCCCGGTTTGATCGACCAGAACGAGCAAGCAGTCACGGTCGCAATCGACCCGGAAATCGACAAGTTTCTGAACATGCCCAGAGCTTTCCCCCTTGATCCAGAACGCCTGACGTGACCGGGACCAATAGGTGACCCGCCCTGACCACAGAGTACGGGTGACTGCCTCGGCGTTCATCCAGGCCATCATCAGAACCTCGCCCGTACTATGGTCCTGCGCGATTGTGGGAATGAGACCCCTGTCATCATACCGCAGGGATTGCGGATCGAACGCCATGGCATATATCCTTTCCAGACCAAGGAGCGCCTGAAGTGTCTGAAACCTCTGATCTGATCAAGCTCTATTCGACACGCATTCTTGCGCTGGCGGCTGATATTCCGCACCATGGCAGGCTGGACAGCCCCAAGGCGACGGTCAAGAAACGCTCTCCGCTGTGCGGTTCAACCGTCACCGTGGACCTCGACATGGAAAATGGACGGGTTACCCGTTTTGCCCAGGACGTAAAGGCCTGCGCGCTTGGCCAGGCTTCGGCCGCCGTTCTCGGAGCCGCAGTTCTTGGCTGCAGCCAAGCCGATCTGGACAAGGCCGCGCGCCAGCTTGAAGCCATGCTCAAGACAGAGGGCCCTGTGCCCGATGCCCCTTTCGATGGCTATGAAGCGCTGCTGCCCGCACGCGATTTCAAGAATCGTCACGCGTCCATCATGCTGGCGGTCCAGGCCGCCGCCGAGGCCACCCGCCAAGCTGAACTATAAGCGCCGAACAGTGAACAAAGCGTAAAAAAACCGCCGCAATCTGATTGCGGCGGCAAGTGGCGTGTCTGGTTGGGTCAGCGTGCCGGGACAAAAGGCACCGCTCCAGACCGCAAGGCAGTCGGCAGTGACGGAAACCTTGAGAAATCAGGTGATCAGAGGCAGATGCAAGGCAGCATAGGTCAGCAAAAAGAGGCACACGGCCCCCATTGCGTCGCCAATCATGGTGGCGCGGTCGTCGCGGGGTTCAGACAGGGAACGCAAGATACGGCGCATGTCGATTCTCCAAGGTTGTTAACCTTTTGTTCTCATATATCGCAGCACAATACAAGAACAATATAAGAACACTGGATCACCCCGTCTGCATCAACCTGAGCGCCTTGTCTTGCTCCATCAACCACAACAGGATCCGTGCCGCCCTTCCCCTTTCTGACTCGAGCTTCGGATCGTCTGCCAGCAACTTGCGCGCATCGCGTTGCGCGATTTCCATTAGACCGCCTTGACGTTCGATGTCGGCCATTCGAAACCGGGGCAACCCCGATTGGGCCGTCCCGATCACATCGCCTGCCCCGCGCATCGCGAGGTCTTCCTCGCTGATGCGAAACCCGTCGTCCGTATCGCGCATCAACTTCAGCCGCCGCGCCGCCGTTTCCCCCAAAGGAGGCTCATACATCAACAAACAGGTCGATGCCGCCGCCCCACGCCCCACACGTCCCCGAAGCTGATGCAATTGTGCCAAGCCGAAGCTCTCGGCGCGTTCGATGACCATGATGGTGGCGTTGGGGACATTGACGCCAACTTCAATGACCGTCGTCGCCACCAACACGCGGGTTTCACCCGATACGAATTTTGCCATCGCCGCATCCTTTTCGGCGCTCGGCATCTGGCCATGAACCAACCCGACAAGACCCGGGCCAAGTTCTGCCGTCAATCTGTCATATCGGGCCTGTGCCGCTGTAAGGCTCACGGTCTCGCTTTCTTCAACCAAGGGACAAACCCAATAGGCTTGTCGACTGTTTGCGATTGCGTGGCGGAGATGCGCAACGACTTCTGGCAGTCTTTCGGTTGACGCAAGTGAGGTCGTGACCGGTTTCCGTCCTGGCGGTTTTTCATCAAGCAGCGAAACGTCCATGTCACCATACTGCGACAAGGCCAGGCTGCGGGGAATCGGCGTGGCCGTCATCACAAGAGTATCGACATTCTCGCCCTTGGCACCCAATGCCATGCGTTGCGCGACCCCAAAGCGGTGTTGCTCGTCGATAACTGCCAGGCGCAGGTCGTGAAAGCCAACATCCTGTTGAAAGATCGCATGCGTCCCGATCAGAATGTCCAACGTCCCGCCAGCAAGCGCGGCGAGTTTGCGGGCCCGTTCGCGACCTTTGTCACGCCCTGTCAAACTATCGATACGAACGCCGGCCGTCGCCGCCAGGGGCGCGAGGCCATCGACATGCTGTCGGACCAATATCTCGGTGGGGGCCATCATGGCTCCCTGCCCGCCGGCCTCGACCGCCGTGAGCAATGCCGCCATGGCAACCAGTGTCTTTCCCGAGCCGACATCCCCTTGCAACAACCGGATCATCTTGTGGGCAGCCGCCATGTCCGACGTGATTTCCGCGATTGCGCGGGTCTGGGCTTTGGTCGGCACGTAAGGGAGGGTTGACAGGACGCGCCGCACCAGCCGACCATCGCCCCGTGTCGCTGTCCCGGTTGCGCGGCGCCGATTGGAGCGCGCCAGCGCCAGGGTTAATTGATGCGCAAGCAATTCATCATAAGCGAGCCGTTCACGCGCCGGGCAAGTCGGCAAAACATCCGCGGCGGACTGGGGCGCATGAACCTGGGCCAGGGCCGCCGTCCAGCCCGGCCACCCTTGGCGTTGCCGCAACAACGGGTCGATCCACTCGGCAAGCTCAGGAGCACGCCCGCAGGCAGAAGCAATCGCCCGGTGCATCAGCTTTTGTGTCACCCCGGCTACCAAAGGATATACCGGCTCGAAAGGGGGTAGCTCTGCCAGATCCCCCAAACGCAGGATATGGTCTGGGTGGGGCATCTGGAAAACGGAATCGAAAACCTCGATACGCCCCGAAACCACCCTGCGCTGCCCTGTCGGCAGGATTTTCTGCAGATAGTCGGATCGCGCATGAAAAAAGACAAGTGTGAACTCTTGCGCCGCGTCGTGGACGAGAACCCGGTATGGGCGTCCGTGTTGCCGAGGAGGAATGTGAACCCCGACCTCCACCTCGACGGTTACGACCTCGGGAGGCGTCGCATCGCGTATCGATGATCGAAGACGGCGATCGATGACAGATTGCGGCAGGACGAAAAGCAGATCTTTCGGGGTTTCCACCGCCAAGCCCGCCAGATGCTTCGCCGTTTTTGGTCCAATCCCTTTCAGGCCATCAAGCGCACCGAACAGGGGAAACAGGATTTCCGGGCGGCCGCTCATGCGTCGATCATTGCCAGCCAAGCGTCTTCGTCGATTACGTTGACACCGAGAGCCGTCGCCTTGCTGGCCTTAGATCCCGCCCCCTCGCCGGCGATGAGATAGTCGGTCTTGGCCGAAACCGACCCGGCGACCTTTGCCCCGAGGGATTCGGCGCGGGCCTTGGCCTCGGCTCGGGTCATGCGGGTCAAGGTTCCGGTAAACACGACGGTCTTGCCAGCGATGGGGCTGTCGGCCGCGCGCGATTCAGGTGGCAGGATCTCTGTCAGTTCCGCGATCAATCGCTCAATCGAACCGCGTTCCCGCGGCTGCGCAAGAGCCGTGACCAAAGACGTTGCGAGAACGGCGCCAACCCCGTCGATGCCGACCAGATCCTCCCACGCGGCAGAGCTTTCGGGAGGAAGCGGAGGAACCTCCCACACCGCATCTCGCACCTTCTTGACGGCCGCGCGCCGCCCTTCAAGCGTCGCGTCCCGCCTCTCGGCAGCTTCCGCCGCATCGGCGCGCATATGCCGCTGCGCGGCTGGCAAAGCGGCATCGGCGCAGCGTTTCAACGCATTCCAGGAACGGAAATGACGGGCCAGATCTTGCGCGGCGACCTCGCCCAGATGACGGATACCAAGTGAGAACAACAGACGCGCGAGCGTGATCCTGCGCCGGTCCTCGATCGCCTGGAAGAGATTCGCGGCGCTCTTGGCCCCAAAGCCATCCCGATTCCGAAGCTTGCTCAGGTTTTCTGAATCCCGTCGCGCCAAGGTGAAAATATCGGCCGGCTCACGAATTGGCAGTGCATCATCCGTGAAGAACGCTTCGATCTGCCGCGCACCCAACCCTTCAATGTCAAAGGCCCCGCGACTGACAAAATGCTTCAGTTTCTCGACAGCCTGGGCAGGACATGCCATTCCCCCGGTGCAGCGATGAGCCGAGTCCCCGGGTTCGCGCAGAACAACTGACCCGCACTCCGGGCATTTGTCGGGAAAAGCATAGGCAACAGCGCCGTCAGGGCGCCGCGACAAGTCAACGTCGGCAACCTTGGGGATAACATCGCCAGCGCGGTAAACCTGAACCCAATCGCCAACCCGTATATCCCGTCCGTCCCGGATTGGCGCGCCATAGGAATCGCGACCGGCGATATAGTCTTCGTTATGCAGGGTTGCGTTCGAGACCAGGACACCACCGACATTGACCGGTGCCAAACGCGCGACCGGGCTCAGAGACCCGGTGCGCCCGACTTGAATGTCGATCGCTTCCAGCCGCGTCCAGGCGGTTTGCGCGGGGAACTTATGCGCGGTCGCCCAGCGCGGGGTCGTGGCCCGAAATCCAAGCCGCGCCTGAAACGCGAGGTCATCGATCTTGTAGACAACACCGTCAATATCGTATCCCAACTCGGCACGGTCGGCTTCAATGCGTCGATAGTGATCCAGCAAGGCATCGACCCCCTCACAGCGTTGCGTGAGGGAATTCACCCTGAACCCGAAGGCCTCCAGGTGCCGCAAGCTTTCCCACTGGGTTGGAGCCAGCGGTTCGGACAGTTCGCCCCAAGCATAGGCGAAGAAGCTGAGCGGCCGTGCACGGGTGACTTCGGGATCAAGCTGCCGCAAAGCCCCGGCGGCTGCGTTGCGCGGGTTTGCGAACTTGCGATCACCGGACCTGTTCAAGGTCTGAAAATCGGCGTGTTTCATATACACTTCGCCGCGAACCTCCAGCACCTTTGGCGCGCCCGTCAGGGTCTGCGGTATTTCGCCAATCGTGCGCGCATTGGCCGTCACATCTTCGCCGGTTTCACCATC
>JAGRMK010000074.1:479-2826 GCA_020441345.1 Paracoccaceae bacterium | reverse complement strand
GACAGGCCGTCAATTTTTGGTTCTGCAGTATAAGCCAGTTCGTGCTCGGGGCCGAACCCCAGATATCGCCGGATCCTTGTATCGAAATCGCGCACATCTTCATCGGTAAAGACATTGGCCAAGGACAGCATGCGAACGGCATGTTGGATCTTGCCAAAGCCAGCGGCAGGCGCTGCGCCCACGCGGTCGCTTGGGCTGTCCGGGCGCTTGAGGGCGGGAAACCGTACCTCGATCGCCGCGTTGCGCCGCTTGAGCGCATCATAGTCGGCATCCGAAAGCTCTGGCGCATCCTCCTGATGATAAGCGCGATCGGCCCCGGCAAGCAGGGTGGCCAGATACTCAAGCTCAACCCTGGCCTCGGCTTCGGTCAGGCGGTCAACCGGTCGATCGTTCTGCATGACGTCCCCCGCGTTCGGTCTCCCCTGGTTCTAGGGGTGCTGGACGCGGAATTCCAGCGGTCATGCACTGATAGCGCGCGCCTCTCGACCCCGTTCCTGAGCCGGGTCTCTCAAGACGTAGCCGCGCCCCCAAACCGTTTCGATGTAATTGTCCCCGCCCGTCGCCTCTGCCAGTTTCTTGCGCAGCTTGCAGATGAACACATCGATGATCTTGAGCTCGGGCTCATCCATACCGCCATAGAGATGATTGAGGAACATTTCCTTGGTCAAGGTCGTGCCCTTGCGGAGGCTCAACAGTTCCAGCATCTGATACTCCTTGCCAGTCAGATGCACTGTCTGTCCCTCAACCTCCACCGTCTTGGCATCCAGATTGACCGAGATCCGCCCGGTATTGATGACCGATTGCGCGTGTCCCTGGCTTCGCCGGATGATCGCATGGATCCGAGCCACCAGCTCATCCCGGTGGAAGGGTTTGGTCATATAGTCATCGGCGCCCGAGCCGAAACCCTTGAGTTTGATGTCCGTGCTGTCCTCGCCCGTCAGGATCAGGATCGGGGTATTGATCCGCGCCACGCGTATCTGGCGCAACACTTCCAGCCCGGCCATGTCGGGCAGGTTCAGATCCAGCAAGATGAGATCGTAGTCATAGAGCTTTCCCAACTCCACCGCCTCTTCGCCCAGATCGGTGCAGTAGACGTTGAAATTTGCATGGGTCAGCATCAGTTCGATGCTGCGCGACGTGGTGGGGTCGTCTTCGACGAGTAGGACACGCATGGCTCGGGCTCCGCATTAACCTTGGTCTGGTCCGACACTGGACAATAATCGTTAACGCTCGGTTACCGGGAGCCCCATCAAAGCATACTATCGCTAAAGTTGTCTATATCTTTGCAACGCCGTCACCTTGAGCGCATCAACCCCGTGTCTGGACACGGCATTTTGCCAGGATTCGAACTCTTCTTCGCTCAGCCCATAGCGATCCAGCGCCTCCGAGCGGGCCATCAGCCCGTATTCGACCGCGCGCACAACAACGGCTTTGCGACTGGCAACCCAGCGACGCGTGCTCGCCGGGGGCATGTCCGCCCGGGACAAGACCGTGCCGTCAGGCAATGTCACCGCGCGCGGACCCTCTATCCGTTTCAAGAACATGATGGTCACCCTTTCCTTCATCCCGCCGCAATCGTGGCAAGACAGGCTTAAGGAGGCGTTGAAGCAGCGCCGCACCAGGGGTTGAGAGTAGCGCGCATTTTCCTATATTTCGCGCTATCAACCGCGGCTCATCCGCAGGAAGGAACCGATCATGGCACGCGACATGGGTGTGAACTCGCTGGGCTTTGCCAAGCCGCCCGCGCAAACCCGCGTGGTCGTTGCCATGTCCGGTGGCGTAGACAGCTCGGTGGTGGCCGCCGAGCTGAAGACGCAAGGGTATGACGTGATCGGTGTCACGCTACAGCTTTACGACCACGGCGCGGCACTGGCCAAGAAGGGCGCGTGCTGTGCAGGGCGCGATATTCACGACGCGCGGCGTGTGGCGGAAACGCTGGGGTTTCCGCATTACGTCCTGGACTACGAGAACACGTTCAAGGAAGCGGTGATCGACGAGTTCGCCGATGCCTACCTGGCGGGCGCCACGCCGGTGCCCTGCATCCNNGCAACGAGCGGGTCAAGTTCAAGGATCTGCTGGAAACCGCCCGCGATCTGGACGCCGATTGCATGGCAACAGGTCATTATATCCAGCGCGCCGAGGGGGCGACAGGCGCCGAATTGCACATGGCCGCGGACCCGATGCGCGACCAGTCCTATTTTCTGTTCTCGACCACGCCCGAGCAACTGGCGTATTTGCGCTTCCCGCTGGGGCATTTGTTGTCCAAGGCCGAAACCCGCGATCTGGCGCTGAAACATGGGCTCGCGGTCGCCGACAAACCCGACAGCCAGGATATCTGCTTCGTGCC
>JAGRMK010000074.1:0-363 GCA_020441345.1 Paracoccaceae bacterium | reverse complement strand
TCGGCCAGCGCCGGGGTCTTGGCATCGGCGGGCTGGCCGATCCGTTGTATGTGGTCAGGCTCGACCCGCAAATGCGTCATGTCGTGGTCGGCCCGAAAGAGGCTCTGACGACCCGCACGGTCCCCGTCCGCGAGATCAACTGGCTGGGCGACACAGCCTTTGACACCCAGGCCGAATGGCCGCTGCGGGTGCGCATCCGCTCGACCAGACAGCCGGCCGAAGCGATCGTCCGGCCGACCGGCCCGACGACCGCCGAGGTCGAACTCCTGACCCCCGAAGAAGGCGTGAGTCCCGGCCAGGCCTGCGTGTTTTACGCATCCGAGGGCAGCCGGGTGTTCGGTGGCGGCTGGATCTGGCGCGGCT
>JAGRMK010000564.1 GCA_020441345.1 Paracoccaceae bacterium | reverse complement strand
GTGCCGAACAGGCCGATGAACGGGCTGGCCGAGCCGACCGAGGCCAGGAACGTCAGGCCGCCATTCAACTCGCGCGCCTCACGGTCAATCGCGACATCCATCGACCGGTCGATACGCTGCGGTGTGCCGGGAATCAGCGCGCCATCCTGGCGGTGCGAGCGCTGCCATTCACCCATCCCGGCGGCAAAGATCCGTTCTGGCCCGCTCGCGGGATTGGCGCCGATGCGGCCATAGAGTTCGTCCAGCGGTTCGCCCGACCAGAAGGCCGTGTCAAAGGCCGCCGCCTGCGTGCGGGCGCGGCGAAAGATCAGATGCTTCTGGATGATGATCGCCCAGGACCAGAACGACGCCGCGATCAGCAGGATCATCACCAGCTTCACGGTCAGCGTGGCGCGCATGAACAGCGCGATAAGCGAAAAATCAATGTCGCTGGCAGAAGCCAGGGTCGCAGTATCCATAGGGTGTTCGTCCTGCTCGTTGCGGGTCGGCGTTTTCCCAAGCCGACCTCATTTGCCGCGATTCTACGCGGTTTCCAAGACAAACACCAATGCTAGCACGCGATTGTTACGCTTTTTCGCCGATCATCGCCGCGAGCTGCGCCAGTTCCGGCGGCAAGCGGCGCGGGCGACCGTCGAGCGACATGGCAACCAGCGTCGCGCGTGCCCGAAAAAGACAATCCGCGCCGCGCCAGACCTGCTGGTCCAGCGTGATCCGCGCGCGACTGACCTGCACCGGGCCGGTGCGAACATCCAGCATGTCATCAAGCCGTGCGGGGGCCAGGAAATCGGCCTCGATCCGGTGCACGGCGAACACGGTCCCGGCCTCGCGCAGCGCAAGCTGATCGACACCCAGCCGTCGAACCCAGTCCGACCGCGCCCGCTCGATGAACTTCAGATAGTTCGCATGATACACGATCCCGCCCATGTCGGTATCTTCGTAATACACGGTGACAGGGAAATGATGGGTCATGGCAGGCTTCAGGGCTGGGGAGCGGACAGGATAGGGCGATAGCAGAGCGGGGGCAATGCGCCGGGCAGCCGGTAGGGTTACAGGTTTGACATTAGTGCAATTTCGCACTATATTGTGCGAAATCGAACTATATTGGATATGACCATGCCCCTTTCGAAACAAACGATCAGGACGGCAATTGGCAGCGGCACCGTACCGGCGGCAAGCGCATGAAGCGGATGGCGCTCTGGATCTTTGCAGCGATCGGCCTGCTGTCGGTCACGCTCTTCGGGGCTGGTCTGGCCCTGGATGCGAGCGGTTTTGACAACACCCAAGGCGGCTACGAAGCACCCTATGTCGGGTGGACCGGAACGCCGACGGACTGGGCCGCCGGGGACACGACAGCGACCGGAATGGCGCGGCGCGGCTATGTCGCCAACCTGCTCGTCGATTGCACGACGGGCATGATCTCGTTCCAGATCTATGGGCAGAGCATTGCATTTCGCCAATTCTCGCCGCGTGCGCTCGCGGTGCATCAGCCGCGCGAAGCCTGTATTGAACGCGGGTTCACGCCGGTCTTCTGACGGCGCGACGGATCGCACCGAAGCAACGCCGGTCGATCGAGGCTTGCCCGTGCACGCCCCTCGTCGGACGTTCGGGGCATGCTGGCACGCACGCCCCTGAAACGGCGGTTCAAAGGTTCGCAGGGTTGGGTTAAGGTCCGACAGGTGCCGCAAGGCACCGTAGGCCATCCAAGGGGTTGACCGTACATGACAGATGACTCCATCGCCCCTTTTTTTTCGCTCCTGTATGAGGTCGGGATCATCAACCAGATCGGCACGGCGTTTCTCGAATCTCGCCTGCCCAAAGGCTTGCTGGTTTCACATTTCGGGGTGGTCAGTCATTTGATCCGGGTCGCTGACGGGGCCACGCCGTTGGATCTGGCACGTGCCTTTCAAGTGCCCAAGACGACCATGACCCACACATTGGCGGGTCTCGAAGCGCATGGCTTTGTCGAAATGCGCCCAAACCCGAGCGACAGGCGATCAAAACAGGTTTGGTTGACAGCATCCGGCCAGCAATTTCGGGATGACGCCCTGGAAAGCCTGGCCCCCCTGATTGCGACGCTGGCGGAACAGTATTCGCCCGAGAGGGTCGCAGGAATTCTGCCCGACCTTGCCGCGTTCCGCGCGGTGATCGACCAACTGCGGAACGAGCCAACTTAGCAAAATGCTATATCTTCCATGAACTTGTCAGGTCATGCCAAAGCCGCCCTCCTGCCTCGACAGCCCTCACCGAACCCGCGCCGCCAGCCGCAGCGCATGGCTTGGGTCCGTCGCCAAGGCTGGCAGCACCCGGTCATAGCCTGCCGCGATCAGGGCGGCGATGTCGGGGTGCAGGACGGCGGTATCGCCGGCGCGGGCCAAAGGCGAGCGGTCGGCAAAGGCCGTGTCGGACCACAACAGGATCACCTGCGCGGCCTGCAACAGGGCGATGTCGGCGGCCGGCAAGGCCGACATCGCATCATCCATGCGCACGAAGACGAAAGCGGCCTTGATCGCGCCGTCGGCGTCGAACCGAAACGCGCGATACTGGTTGGCCTTGGCGGCTTTCAGACGGGCGACGGTGGGGGCCAGCCCCTCGACCATGCGGTCCAGATCGGGGACGGCCAGCAATTCGTCCCACTCGCGAAAGAAGAACACCATCAGGTTGACGCCCAGTTCCGGGTCGTGCTCGGCCATGCGGTGCCCCGCCAGCAGCACCACGGCCTCGATCGCGCCCTTGACGGTTGCCAGCGTCGCGTCGTCGGTGCCGAACACGATCGGCACGATGGGCCGCCCCCAGCGCGCGAACAGATACTGCCCGTCGGCACGGGTGAACAGGCGGGTGATCGTTTCGGGGGACAGGGTAGTCATCAAACCTCCAGCGTTCGGGGAATACGGGGATAGAGCGCGCCAAGCGTGGCCGCGCGCAACCCATACAGAACGAACATCGACGCCCACAGCCCGTGGTTGCCAAGGGGCTGCGTCAGCCAGAGCGCCAGCGCGTAACCCGCGACCGACAGGATCATGGCATTGCGCATCGCGCGGGTCTCGGTTGCGCCGATGAAGATGCCGTCCAGCA
>JAGRMK010000563.1 GCA_020441345.1 Paracoccaceae bacterium | reverse complement strand
CCAGCGCCAGCCCGATGCCGGTATTCCCCGCCGTGCCTTCGACTATCGTGCCACCCGGTTTCAGATCGCCGCGCGCAATCGCGTCGCGGATGATGAACAGCGCGGCGCGGTCCTTGACCGATTGGCCCGGGTTGAGGAACTCGGCCTTGCCAAGAATCTCGCAGCCGGTTTCCTCGCTGGCCTTGCGCAAGCGGATCAAGGGAGTGTTGCCGATCGCCTCGGCCAGATTGCGGCGGATCATGCGCGAAGTCCTTTCGGTCTCGATGCCCGGCAGCGCCGCCGGGGCGGAATACGGTTCAGTGCAAAACGCCGTTGCGGTTCAGGGCGCGGGCATAAACCCAGCCCCAGGCGGGCGCGATCACCATCGCCGCCAGCAGCCCCTGCAACGGGATCATCAGATCGGGTGCCTGCGCGGCATAAAGCCCGGCGGCCAGCGCGACACCGGCGGCGGTCGCGGCGAAAAACAGCAACACCGACGCGTTGTCGCGGATCATCAGAAAGAAGGCAGCGGCAAAGCCGAGCCAGACCGCCAGCGCCCAGACAACCTTTTGCCACAGTGCCTCCAGCGGCAGGGTCCGCATCACGCCGGGCCAGTCGGCCTGACCCAGCTGGAATCGCTCGATCACGTAATCGGCGCCCAGCAATCCGTGAAAGATCAGCAGGATCAGCGCGATCGGGAACAAGGCGCCGGGGGTGGGGACGGGGGAAATATTGCGAGCCATGATCTCTGCCTTGATGGGTTTGCTACAACCTGAACGCTGCTGCGCCCAGTGTCCAGACCTGCCGGAGCCTTGGCCATGCGACCGGCTCCCGTTCCCCCGCGTTCATCGCGCCGCAGCGGCGAAACTGTCTTCTTGCACCAGCGCAGTCGCCAGATCGACCGGCACGCCGCGCGTGATCATCCTGCGAAAGACGGTCTCGGCGCGCGTGCCCGCCGCAACGCCGGGCGGCAGCGGGGCGGCATTGGCGGCCCGCAGAGACGCGGTCTGTGCCGCCAGCGAGCGCATGTCACGATCGGTCACACCGGGGCACCCTTCGCGCAGACCGTCGTGCGGGGTTTGCATTCGCTCGGCGGCCGTTTCCAACAGGCGGCATTCGGCGGCCAGACGATCAGCCGGCATCGGCTGCCGCTCGGGCAGGGCCAGGGAGCAGGCGGACAAAAGAGCAATCGGAAGCAGACGCAGGGCTGTCATCCGCGCAACTTACCCGGCGCGAGACCGGCAGGCAATTGCCGCACACGCCTGCCTCACGCGCAATTGCATTTGCCGGGGTGGGTGATGCGGTCAGACTGGTGCCCTGCTCGCGACAGGGCGGAACTTAAACGGAGCGGCAATGCGGTGGGCCTGGATACTGGCGGCGGTGCTGATCGGGGTCGGGCTTGCACCCGTCGCCGGCTTGATGCTGGCGCGCGGCGTCTCCAGGCTGGCTGGTTGCCCGGTCAACGCGGCCTTTCCCCAGCCCTGCGTGATCTGGGGATCTGACTGGGGTGGCCCGTTGACCTGGCTGTCTGGTGCAGACTGGCTGATGTTCCTGACCGCGCCGGCGGCGCTGGGCGGGTTCGCGCTGGCCATCGGGCTTGCGGTGCTGTCGCTGATCCGGCGCGCCAGGGGATGAGGTTTCAAAAGGCTTGCCCCGATAGCGGGGCGGTGGTGCCCTCTTCCCCCTTTTCGCCGCAGCCCGCAGGCGGTAGGGAAGAGGCAAGGAGCGTCTGCCATGCTGAAATCCCGGATCATCCCTTGCCTTGACGTGGCTGATGGCCGCGTCGTCAAGGGCATCAATTT
>JAGRMK010000073.1:4233-5123 GCA_020441345.1 Paracoccaceae bacterium | reverse complement strand
TCCCACCAGCTGCGTTCGCGGCGCATATCCAGTTCGCTGACGGAAAAGCCGCGAATGGTGGTGACGATCTGCCGCAGGCTGTCGCCGGCCGGTCCGACATCCTTGTTGCGCACGTCGGCCAGCATCTGCTGGCTGATGGTCTGCAATTCCAGCTGCGCGCGCGATCCGAAGCCGATGATCGAGCTCGTCGATTCCATGTCGATCTCACCCATCCGGGTGCGGATCGCCTCAGCAGCCGGTTGGTCGGCCTGTTCCAGGGGAACGATTTCGGCAATCGGTTCCGGCAGGTGCAATTGCGTTGCTTCTTCGATTGCGGTCGTGAGTTCTTTGGCTTGTTGGCGGACCTGGTCAGACATCGGGATTTCCTTTCACGGACAAGAGCGGTTTCGCAGCGGATCCTGCGGTCATCGGGGTTCGGGGGTCGCGGGACGCAAGCCCTCGCGTTCCAGGCGTTCGCGCAGCACATCGATTTCGATATCCAGCGCCTGACGGTCGCTGTCGATCAGGGTTTCGGTGCGCAGCATGAAGTTTTCTTCGAGATCGTCGAGCAGGTCGATGTATTCCGTGCGCGCCTGTTCGTCGCGGGTCCGGGCGTAGAGGTCGGCGAATTTCACCGTCGCGTCGCGCGCGCCGCGCAGATAGACCCCCATATACCGCCGCGCAGCGGTCAATTGACCCGGATCGTTTTCGACCGCACGCAACAGCGTCCGAACGTGATTCTGAAAGGCTTCGAGCCGCTGCTCAAGCTTGCGGTTGCGGGCGCGCTTCATCGCGTCGGTCATCGCCTCCAGAAGATCCTCGGCCTCGTCGACGGCGCGGGCGACACGGTCGGTCTGGAATTCGTCGATCCCCTCCATCCCCTTGTCGCGCATCGGGTCGAGGCCAAAGGA
>JAGRMK010000073.1:0-4061 GCA_020441345.1 Paracoccaceae bacterium | reverse complement strand
CACCCCTTCGCGGGTCAGCCAGGCCGAGAGGATCAGCAGCGCGAAAACCCCCAGATGTTGCGCCAGCCCGGCGGGGTCGCGGAAAAAGGCGCTGAACGCCCAGAAGAACGGCAGAATGAACAGCAGGTTAACCCGCGCACCAACCGGATTGACCCGCTTGAACGGGCGCGGGGCATTGGGGCCACGCGGCGCAATCTGCGGGTCCGGCGTCGGGCGCGGTTCGCCACGCGGTTCGCCGCCGGGGCTATGGGCGCCGCCAAAACGTTTTGCCATGGCTTAGCCCCCCACAATCCACACATAGACGATCAGGGCCATCAACAGCATGTAGGCGGTGTTTCGCAGTCCACTCGAGGTCACGGGCTCGTCCCTGTCTGGTGCGCGGATGCGCAACGTCGTCGTCTCTGCGCAACCCGGGCTCGTGGGTGCGCTGCTCATCCCTTTGCGGGGCTGCGATGACTATAAGACAGTTTTCGCGCGCTTGGAAAGCGCCGAAGCGATAGCGTTATCGTGGGGTGCCCGGCTTGCGTGGCACAGTGGCCGTCGAGCGGGCCGATTTGCTGCCCCAGGATTTCGGCTTGGCCGGTGTGCCATCGGCCGCCGCGCGCCCGCCACCATGCGATTTCGCGCCCCAGGATTTGCGCCCGGGCTTGTCATCGGGTGCGGCGCTGGCGCGGGGCGGGAGCTTGCCGGATGCGGGTTTGCCGCCGGGGGTCTTGCCCGGCTGAGCTCGGTCGGTCGTGGCCTTGCCGGCCGGTTTCCCCGGCCCCTTGACCGCGGCCGCTCGGGGGGCGGCGGTCTCGCCCTGGGGCAGGGGGGCTGCGCGGCCCTCGGCAACCTCGTCCACCTTCAGGCCCAGTTGATCGCGCAGCGTGCGCGGCCGCAGCTCCTCGATCGCGCCTGACGCAAGATTGCCCAGCTGGAACGGACCATAGGCGGTGCGGATCAGCCGGTTCACCGCAAGCCCGACGGCATCCATCGCACGGCGGATCTCGCGGTTCTTGCCTTCCCGGATGCCGACCGTAAGCCAGGCGTTGGCGCCTTGCTGCTTGTCGATCGTCACCATCATTGGCTGGAACCGTTCACCGTCCAGGGTGATCCCCTTCCGCAAAGGCTCCACCATTGCTTCGGTCGGGGTGCCGTTCACCCGCACGCGATACTTGCGCAGCCATCCGGTCGAAGGCAATTCCAGCCGACGCTTGAGCCCGCCGTCATTGGTCAGCAGCAGCAGCCCTTCGGAATTGAGATCAAGCCGACCGATCGACATCACCCGCGGCATGCCTTCGGGGAGGGCATCGAACACGGTGGCGCGGCCCTTTTCGTCGCGGTCGCTGGTCACCAGCCCCAAGGGCTTGTTGTAGATCCAGACGCGGATCGGCTCTGGCTTGGCCAGCGGCTTGCCATCGACCGTCACCTTGTCGCGCGGCCCGACGTTCAACGCCGGGCTGTCGATGGTCTTGCCGTTCACCGACACGCGGCCCTCGGCGATCATGGCCTCGGCCGCCCGACGCGATGCCACGCCGGAACGGGCCAGAACCTTGGCGATGCGGTCGCCGGGGGCAGGGGGGGTGACGGGGGTAGGGGCGGGTGACTTGGGCATCGGGGACCTGCGGAACAAGGGGCGGTCAAAGGGCGCGCGCCCCAAAGCGGGGCAATCGGGCTTGCACGCCAGGGCGCCCGGAGGCATCAAGGCTCCATGAACCCCTTTGCTGGCCCCATGTCAATCGCACTGAGCGAAGCGCGCGCAGCCGCGGCACGCGGCGAGGTGCCGGTGGGCGCGGTGATTACCGATCCCGCCGGTCGGGTGGTGGCCCAGGCCGGAAACCGAACCCGCGAACGCGCCGATCCCACGGCGCATGCCGAGATGCTGGCGATCCGTCAGGCCTGCGCCGCAACCGGAAGCGAGCGCCTGACCGGTCATGACCTGTGGGTGACGCTGGAACCCTGCCCGATGTGCGCCGCCGCCATCGGCTTCGCACGGATCGCGCGGGTTTATTACGGCGCCAGCGACCCGAAATCCGGCGGCGTCGCGCAGGGGGCGCGGGTGTTTTCGCATCCGCAGTGCCATCATGTCCCCGAAGTCTATGATGGTATTGCAGAAACCGAAGCGCGCGCGATCTTGCGCGGGTTCTTTGACCGGCTGCGGGCCGCGCCCGGGGCGTAAGACCCCAGATATGCCTTGGTTTTGGGCTGGACCCGCAAGCTATGCCAGAAACCTGACATTTCAGACCCTTGAAGCGGGGCGAAAATGCCCTGTTGAGAAAGTGGATTGCGCGATTCGTGCAATTTCTCTAGACTGGAAAAAAAATATAAACTGAGGCAGAGGCAGAAACAGGCTCGTAACCGGGCAACCCGGCTGGCACGCGTCAGTCAGGCACGGTCGCGAATCGCGGTGGATGACTCTGATCTTTGCACGAACGGCAGAGCAGGCACCATGATTGGCACATACCGGGTTCACGGCCCTCGATTCATTCCGACCAGATTTCAGCCGGGCCCTCGTCCGCGCCGCATGCGCAATGGCTTGTGCGCGGCCCTCGCCGCGTTGACCCTGGTTACGGCCTGTTCGCAGACCTCGGGCGACCGGCTTTCGACTGGCCTTTACCGGTTCATGGGAAGTCAGCGCAATCCGCAGATCGAAACCCTGGAAAACACTGTTGAGTATACCATCGTGCCCGCGTCGCGCATGATGGTGAGCGCGCCAGCCGCGCTGATCGTGTTCGAGCGCAATCTTGGCGGGGCGGTCGAACAGCGCATCGTCTTGCCGAACGCCACGTCAATTCGCGGCGATAACGTGTTGCATATCCGCGCGCAGAATGCGGATTCATCGCGTCTGGAAGAGTTCAATTTCGAAGAAGTCGCGCAACGGTTCGGGGGGCTTCCGGCCCCGTTCGAACGACTGAATGCCTCGACCATGCGGTCGGGCTCGGATTCGCTGGGCACTTTTGTTTACAGCACCGAAACCCTGGGCACGAGCACTGTCTGTGTGCTGGTCCTGCGGCGCCTGAACGCCGGCGCGCGGCCATTGCCCCGCGGCACGCAGGCTCTGGATCTGGTGATGCGAAATTGCGTCAACGGCACCGTCGAACAAGCCCTGGCGCCGATGAGCGAAGGGGCGCTGGGGGTTGGTGCCTCGGGTCGCTACACGCTGTCGCCGCACGCCGCCCCCCGCAGTTGAGACGGGCCGAACATTTTATTTTGCACTGTCGTTAATGAGTTGAACAGGGAAACGTTGTAATGGCCAAGCTGATCGGGACACGCCCCCTATCGCTCGCGGACAAGGCGAATCTACTCTTCTGGGTCCTTCTGCTGGGCATGCTGGCGGCCCTTGTCAGCGTGCCGACCTCGATTCAGGTGCAGGCCACGCTGGGAATCGCGGCGGTGATCGCGGTTGCGATGCTCAAACCCGTGGCGGCGGACAACATGATCGCGCGCTTCACAATGATGGCCATCGCATCGACCCTGGTCATGCGCTACTGGGCGTGGCGGGTGACCGAAACCCTGCCGCCGGTAGACGATCTGCTGTCATTTCTTCCTGCGCTGTTCCTGTTTCTGGTGGAAACCTACGCGATCGGCGTGTTTTTCCTGTCGGGCTTCATGACCGCAGACCCCGTAAAGCGGGGTCTGCCACCCAAGGTGGCGGCCCGCGATCTGCCGACTGTGGATATTCTCGTTCCGTCCTATAACGAGCCGGTCGAGATGCTGGCGATCACGCTGTCGGCGGCAAAGAACATGCATTACCCCGCCGACAAGCGCACGGTCATCCTGTGTGACGATGGCGGAACCGACCAGCGGTGCAACCACGAAGACCCCAAGATCGCAGAAGGGGCCCGCAAGCGCCGCCGCGATCTGATCGCGCTGTGCAACGAACTGGAGGTCGTCTATTCGACCCGCGCGCGCAACGAGCACGCCAAGGCAGGCAACATGTCGGCGGCGCTGGAACATCAGCACGGCGACCTGGTGGTGGTATTCGACGCCGACCACGTGCCCAGCCGCGATTTCCTGGCGCGCACGGTGGGCTTCTTCGTCGAAGATCCCAAGTTGTTCCTGGTGCAGACGCCGCACTT
>JAGRMK010000072.1:1018-5566 GCA_020441345.1 Paracoccaceae bacterium | reverse complement strand
CTCGTCGATTACGAATCCGGCAACCTGCACTCGGCGCAGAAAGCCTTCGAGCGCATGGCCGCCGAGGTGGGCGGCGGCACGGTGATCGTGTCCGCGCGCCCCGAAGACGTGCTGCGCGCCGATCATGTCGTGCTGCCCGGCGACGGGGCTTTTCCGGCCTGCCGACGCGAACTCGACGCCGTGCCCGGCATGGTCGAGGCCCTGCACGAGGCGGTGATCGTGCGTGGCAAGCCGTTCTTGGGGATCTGTGTCGGCATGCAGCTGCTGGCGACCACCGGCCACGAGTACGCCGAGACCCCGGGCCTGGGCTGGATCCCCGGCGACGTGGTGCGCATCACGCCTTCGGACGCGGCGATGAAGGTGCCGCACATGGGCTGGAACGATATGGTCATCGACCGTCCGCACCCGGTGCTGGAGGGGCTGAAGACCGGCGATCACGCCTATTTCGTGCACTCCTACCGGTTTCAGGTCGGCGATCCCGCGCATCTTCTGGCGCATGTCGATTACGGTGGGCCGGTCACCGCGATCGTCGGGCGCGACAACATTCTGGGCACCCAGTTCCACCCCGAGAAAAGCCAGGCCGCCGGATTGCGGCTGATCGGCAATTTCCTGGGCTGGAGGCCCTGACCCACACAGGCCCGGGCGAAAGCCCAAACACACAGGCCCGGGCGAAAGCCCAAACACACAGGAATGTCGGTTCTCGTGGGCGCTATCCTCTGCTAGGCGTCGCAGGACCGACCCGAGACGGAGCAGATCATGGCCGAGGCACAACCGCACGAGCGCATCCAGTATATCGTCGAGGGTGGTCATCGCCTGTCGGGCGAGGTCGAGCCTTCGGGCAACAAGAACGCGGCGCTGCCGATCGTTGCGGCGGCCTTGCTGACCGACCAGACGGTGACGCTGACCAATGTGCCGCGGATCCGCGATATCGAGGTGCTGGTCGAACTGATCCAGTCGGTCGGCGCCGAGGCCCGTTGGCTGGGCCGCAACGCGCTGGAAATCCGCGCTGCGCAGTTGCGCCCGGCGGATCTGTCGCCCGAGCTTTGCGCGCGGGTGCGTGCCTCGATCCTGCTGGCCGGGCCGATGCTGGCGCGCTGCGGCGAGGTCACCCTGCCGCCGCCCGGCGGCGACGTGATCGGCCGCCGCCGGGTCGACACGCATTTCCTGGCGCTGCGTGAACTCGGGGCCGAGATTACCGTGAACGGTGCCTATCGCTTCAAGGCCGAGCGCCTGTGCGGCGCCGATGTGTTCCTGGACGAACCCTCGGTCACCGCAACCGAGAATGCGCTCTGCGCCGCGGTCTGCGCCGAGGGCACGACGGTCCTGCGCAACTGCGCGTCCGAGCCCCATGTGCAGGATCTCGCCCGGTTCCTGATCGCGATGGGTGCGGCGATCGAGGGGATCGGCACCAACACGATGACGATCCACGGCGGCCGGCCGCTGGGCGGCTGCAGCCACCGGATCGGCCCCGATCACATCGAGGTCGGCTCGCTGATCGGGCTGGCGGCGGTGACCGGTTCCGAGATCACCATCCGCAATGCCGGCGTCGAGCATCTGCGCTCGACCCTGATGGGGTTCGAGCGTCTGGGCATCCGCTGCGAGGTGCGGGGTGATGACCTGTTGATCCCGGCGAACCAGGAGATGCGCGTGCAGGCCGATTTCGGCGGGCATATCCCGACGATTTCCGACCAGCCCTGGCCCGCGTTCCCCGCCGACACGATGTCGATCGCCATCGTCACCGCGACCCAGTGCGAGGGGGTGGTGATGATGTTCGAGAAAATGTTCGAAAGCCGGATGTTCTTTGTCGACAAGCTGATCGCGATGGGCGCGCGGATTGTTTTGTGCGATCCGCACCGGGCGATCGTCGCTGGCCCCTCGCAAATGCGCGGCGCGCGGCTGGAGAGCCCCGATATCCGCGCCGGTATGGCGATGCTGATCGCGGCGATGTGCGCCGAGGGCACCAGCACGATCAACAACGCCCAGCAGATCGAGCGCGGTTACGAGCGCATCGACGAGCGTCTGAACGCGATGGGCGCGCGTATCACCCGGGTGCCGCCGCGCGGGTGATGCACCCAGGCTGCGGGGTGTTCCCCGGCGGTGTCCGGGGTGCTGGGCATATCCAAGGGGGTCGTGTCGGGCAGCGGGGCCTCATGTGCCTCCGCAGTTGCGGGTAGCGAGACCCGATCAACCCGCGCCGTCCCGGTCACACCCCCTCGTCGAAGGGCTCGAAACTGTCCGCGCTGGCCCGGCGCCAGCGTTTGAGATAGCCGAAGCGTTCGTCGTCCTCGCGCAGCAGGAACCCTTCGGGCATGTAGGGATAGACATCCTCGCCGGTGACCATCTCGCGCTCGTTCTCGCGCATCATCAGGTGCCAAGGCAGGAACCCCGAGGGATGCGTGAGCCCCGCAGCCCCGGTCATGTCGCCCAGCGCCTTCAGCGTGTTGCGGTGGAAATTCGCCACGCGCTGGGCCTTGTCGGGCACCACCAGCGCGCGCTGGCGGGTCTTGTCCTGGGTGGCGACGCCGGTCGGGCAGTGGTTG
Source organism: Paracoccaceae bacterium (assembly GCA_020441345.1). Lineage (GTDB taxonomy): Bacteria > Pseudomonadota > Alphaproteobacteria > Rhodobacterales > Rhodobacteraceae > Pararhodobacter. Next base: position 3,026 of record JAGRMK010000072.1, on the reverse strand, counting down.
GTGTGGCACGACTGCGCCTGGATGCAGCCGATCGCGAACATGAAGCCGCGCGCCGAATTCGCCCAGTCGGCGCCCAGCGCCAGCGCCTTGGCGATGTCGAAGGCGTGGATCAGCTTGCCCGAGGCGCCGATCTTGATCTGGTTTCGCAGCCCCGCGCCGCGCAGTGCGTTATGGGCAAAGGTCAGCCCGTCGACCAGCGGCATGCCCATGTGGTTGGCGAATTCCAGGGGCGCGGCGCCGGTGCCGCCCTCCTTGCCGTCGATGACGATGAAATCCGGGGTGATGCCGGTTTTCAGCATCGCCTTGACCATGCACATGAATTCGCGCCGGTGCCCGATGCAGAGCTTGAAGCCGACCGGTTTGCCGTCAGACAGATCGCGGAGCCGGGCGATGAATTCCATCAGCTCGATCGGGGTGGAAAAGGCGCTGTGGCCGTCGGGGGAATGGCAATCGACGCCCATCGGCACGCCGCGCGCCTCGGCGATTTCCGGGGTGATCTTGGCGGCGGGCAGTATGCCACCGCGCCCCGGTTTCGCGCCCTGACTCAGCTTGATCTCGATCATCTTGACCTGGTCGAGGGCGGCGGTCTCCCGGAATTTCTCCGGGTCGAACCGACCGTCCGGGGTGCGGCAGCCGAAGTATCCCGTGCCGATCTCATAGATCAGGTCCCCGCCACCTTCCTTGTGGTAGCGACTGATCCCGCCCTCGCCGGTGTCATGGGCAAAGCCTCCGGCCTTGGCGCCCTTGTTTAGCGCCAGGATGGCGTTTGCCGACAGCGCGCCAAAGCTCATGGCGGAAATATTGTAGATCGACGCCGCATAAGGATGGCGGCAGTCCGGGCCGCCGATGGTAACGCGAAAATCCGTGTTCTCGATCTTTTTCGGGCGGATCGAATGGGTTAGCCATTGATAACCGCCGCCATAGACGCTGATCTTGGTGCCGAAGGGGCGCTTGTCCTCGACGTTCTTGGCGCGCTGGTAAACGATGTTGCGCGCCTCGCGCGAAAACGGTTCCTCGTCATGGTCGCTTTCCAGCAGGTATTGCCGGATTTCGGGGCGAATCATCTCGAACAGGAAGCGCACATGACCCAGCACCGGATAATTGCGCAGGATCGCATGATTGGTTTGCATCATGTCGCGCACGCCAATCACGCTGAGCACGGCAAAGGCCAGGGACGGCATCCAGAGCCAGGACCAGACCGGGATGAGGACAAGGCAGACGAGCGTCATCCAGACGCAGAGCGCAAAGGTCGAATAGCGGATGAAGCGCGTGATCATGTCCCGGTCCCTGTTCGCCGCCCCGCTTATGCGGACTGCATCGGACAAGACTTGCAGACAGGTCTTTCGAAATCCTGAAAATCAGCTGGTCCGAATACAGTGCCCGGTGGGGGCATTTCACCGAGCCTAGCAGAGCGTCCAACACGGAACACCCCCGAATTGCAGCTTTTCGCGGCAGTTCGGGGGGGCGTCACAAGGGGTTTCAGCGCTTGCCGAACCCCATGCGCGACAGCAGCCCGTCGCGGCGCACCAGTTGGTGCCAGAGCGCGGCGAGGATATGCAATCCGATGGTGATCATCAGCAATGTCGCGATCACGCCATGGCCGGTGCGGGCGGCGATGCCGTTGAAATTTGCGGGCATTTCACCGCCAAAGAACACCGCGTTGCCCAGCCCGGACGCCAGCGACAGCGCCACGCCCGACCCAACCATCGCCAGGACCAGGAGATAGAGCGCCCAATGCGCCAGCGGTGCCAAACGGTCGGCCAGAGCGATGCCGGTCGTGGCGGGAGCAGGGTGCGCGGTGCTCGCGCGCACGATCAGGCGCAAGAGCAGCAACGCGCCAATCGCCAGCCCCAGACCCATGTGCATCTGGAACGAGAGCAGCTTGGCCGGGTCGCTGTTGTCGACCGGGGCCAGCACGAAAGTGCCTGCAACCAAGGCGGCGATGATCATCAGCGCCATGAGCCAATGCAGGAAAACGAGCGCGGAGTGGTAACGTTTGGGCATGTGA
>JAGRMK010000072.1:0-946 GCA_020441345.1 Paracoccaceae bacterium | reverse complement strand
CAAGGGCAGAACCAAGATCCGCCAAAGCCGAGGCTCGGGCGGGGCAGAGAGGCGGCGCTCAGCCAAACTTGGGGTCGCGTTTCTGCATCCCGGCCATTACCGCCTCGATCTGGTTGGGTGAGCCGATGATCTCGGCTTGCAGCCGGGCTTCAAGCGCGAGGACCGAGTCGTCGCCCGGCCAGGCGGCGCGCACCAGCGCCTTGGCACCGCGAACGGCCTCGGGGCTGCGGGAGGCGATGGCGCGCGCGGTTTCGCGGGCGGTGTGCAGCGGGTCGTCGGCAAGGCGCGTGACCAGGCCGAGGGCCTGGGCCTCGGTGGCCTCGACCACGCGCGCCGACAGGATCAACTCGAGCGCCTGATCGGCGCGCATCACGCCCGGCAGCAGTTTTGTCAGCCCCATGTCGGGCACCAGACCCCAGCGCGATTCCATGATCGACATGCGGGTGTCGGGTGCCGCGATGCGGATATCGGCACCCAGCGCCAGTTGCAGCCCGGCGCCATACGTCACGCCATGCAGGGCGGCGATCACCGGCACAGGCAGATCGGCCCAGACCGTGCAAGGGTGCTGAAAAGCGTTGTCCGACCGGCCGGGCAGGGGGGTGTTGATCTCGACCTTGAGGGCGTCGAGCCGTCCGGCAAAAGCCATCAGCAGGCCGGTGTCGATGCCGGCACAAAACCCGCGCCCGGCACCGGTCAGGATCACTGCGCGCAAGCCCGGCTCGGTCATCAGCCGATCACCGGCGGCGGCCACTTGTTCGAACATCGCCTGATCGAATGCGTTCAGCTTGTCGGGGCGGTTCAGCGTGACCTCGGCAATGCCGTTGTCGATGGCGATGGTAACGCGGGTGTCGGACATGCGGGCCTCCGGGTGGGTTTGGCGCAGGCTGACGCAGGGCGGGCGCTTGGGCAAGGGGGACGTCGCGTCGGGTAGGGCGTCGGGTGGGGC
>JAGRMK010000562.1 GCA_020441345.1 Paracoccaceae bacterium | reverse complement strand
GAGGTCGTCATGGGCGCGGCTGGGCTGGGGGGTCGAAGGCGTCGCCTGTCTTGGCCTGCATGCCGCGCCGCTGACGCGGCTGCGTCCGCTGCTGGCGCCCGGCGCGCGGACCATCGTCACACTGCGCGACGGCGCGGCGGCGCGCGCGTTGGCGCACTATCTGGCGGGCGAGGGGTTCGGCGCGTCGCGTCTGACGGTGCTGGAGGCACTGGGTGGCCCACGCGAACGCGTGCGGGCAACGACGGCGGCGGGTTACGATCTGGCCGATGTGCAGCACCCGGTGGCCTGCGCGGTTGTGGTCCAGGGGGGCGGGACCGCTCTGGGGCAGGCCTCGGGCCGCGACGACAGGTGGTTCGCCCATGACGGCCAGATCACCAAGCGCCCGGTGCGGGCGCTGGCCCTGTCGGCCCTGGCGCCGCGTGCAGGAGAGCTGTTGTGGGATATCGGCGCGGGGTCGGGATCGATCGGGATCGAGTGGCTGCTGAGCGGCCCGACCGTGCAGGCGATCGGCTTCGAGGCCGACCCGACGCGTGCCGCCCGTGCACGAGAGAACGCCGCGCGGCTGGGCGTGGACCGCTTGCAGATCATCGAGACGCGCGCGCCCGACGGGTTGGAGGGGCAGCCGGTGCCCGATGCGGTGTTCATCGGTGGCGGCCTGTCGCAGGGGTTGCTGGAAACCGTGACCGCGCTGGTCCCCGAAGGCACGCGGCTTGTGGCCCATGCCGTGACGCTGGAAAGCGAGGCCCTGCTTGCGCAATGGCACGCGACGCGGGGCGGCTTTTTGCTGCGGATCGAACTGGCCGAGGCGCAGCCGCTGGGCACGCGGCGCGGTTGGAAATCGGCCTATCCGGTGGTGCAGTGGAGTGTCACGCTGTGATCGTCGCGGGATTCGGATTTTCATCGCGCGCGACGCAGGCATCACTGAACGACGCACTGGCGCGGGCACGCGGGGAGTGGCGCCTCGACGCCTTGGCCACCCTGGCCGACAAGTCCGCCGCTCTGCTCCCGCTGGCGCAAGAGCATGGCCTGGTGGTGATCGCCATCGACGGCCCGTTGCCAGAGACCCCGACGCAATCCACCCGCAGCCTGTCCGAGCGCGGCGCAGGCAGCGTTGCCGAAGCCTGCGCGCTTGCGGCGGTGGGCCATGGCGGCTATTTGCGCCAGACCCGAGTCACCTCGACCGATCGCCTGGCGACCTGCGCCATCGCGCAAGGAGGATTAGAATGACCGTGCATTTCGTTGGCGCCGGCCCCGGCGCGCCCGACCTTCTGACCCTGCGCGGGCGCGATATCATCGCGTCCTGCCCGGTGTGCCTCTATGCCGGGTCTTTGGTGCCCGAAGCGATCCTGGGCCATTGCCCGGAGGGCGCGCGGATCGTCAATACCGCGCCGCTGTCGCTGGACCAGATCATCGACGAGATCAGCGCCGCTCATGCCAAGGGACAGGACGTGGTGCGGCTGCATTCCGGCGATCTGTCG
>JAGRMK010000071.1:775-8156 GCA_020441345.1 Paracoccaceae bacterium | reverse complement strand
ATCTTTACCACGCTGGAGCTGCCGGTCGATGCGCCGGCTCGGGAAAACTGCGGTTCCTGCACGGCCTGTCTGGATGTCTGTCCGACCGCCGCCTTTCCGGCGCCGTTCCAGTTGGACGCGCGGCGCTGCATTTCCTATTTGACGATCGAGCATCATGGCCCGGTGGACCCGGAGTTGCGTGGCCTGATGGGCAATCACATCTACGGTTGCGACGACTGCCTGGCGGCCTGTCCGTGGAACAAGTTCGCCGCCGCCGCGACCGAGATGAAATATGCCGCGCGCGCCGATCTGGTCGCGCCGGATCTGGCCGAACTGGCGGGGCTGGATGACGCCGGGTTTCGCGCGCGCTTCACCGGCTCGCCGGTCAAGCGGGTGGGGCGCAACCGCTTCGTGCGCAACGTGCTCTATGCGATCGGAAATTCCGGCTCGGCCCGACTGCGGCCCGCCGCGCGGGCGCTGCTGGACGACCCCGACCCGGTGGTTGCCGAGGCGGCGCGCTGGGCGGTGTCACGCCTGCAATAGCGCCATGGCCTGCGGCCAGGCCTCGGGGTCGGCGGCGGTCTTGTCGCGGCAAAAGGCGTTGCAAAAGCCGAGAACCTGGCCCTCCAGGCGCAGGAAATGCGTCACCGGCTTGCCGGAATAGGGGCAGGCGGCGTTGATCGAGGGGCTGTTGCAGACTGTGGCGGGCCGGGGCACGGGGCCCGGCCAGAGGCGCGTCGGCCAGTCGCGGAAATATGTCGGCTGGTCGGGGCCATCGACCAACCCCATTGCCCGCCAGCGACGAAACGCGGGATGCGCCAGATGAGCGGCGACATAGGCCGCCGCCGCGTCCGACACCGGCAGGTTGTAGCCCGCGATCCGCGCCGCGACCGGCGCAAAGAACGCATCGGCGGCGCTATAGGCCCCGCAGAGCCAGGGGCCGTCGCCGCCTGTCTCGGCGCGCGCCCAGGCCCAGAGGGTTTCAATCCGCGCCACGTCGTCCAGCACCGCCTGCGGCGGCTCGCAGGTCTGGTAGGCGGTGCGCAGGTTCATCGGGCAATGGCCGCGCAAGGCGGTGAAGGACGCGTGCATCTCGGCGGCGACGGCGCGGGCGATGGCGCGAGCCTTTGGCGCAAAGGGCCAGATCCCCGCCTCAGGGTGGCGGGTGGCCAGTTCCTCGGCGATGGCGAGGCTGTCGGCGATCACAATCCCTTCGGGCAAGCGCAAGGCGGGCACCGTGCGGGCCGGATGAAACCGTGCCAGCGTTTCGGCAAAACCGGGTTCGTAGAACCGGGTGACGGTCAGATTGGCTTTGAGGCCGAAAGCCGCGAACAGCAGCCAGCCGCGAAGCGACCAACTGGAGTAGCCGCGATCGCCGATCACGAGGTCATAGGTCATGAAACGCTCCCTGTTTTTATCATCCTGCCGCAGGGCGGGGGCGAAAACCAATCAGGATTTGTGTCGCGAATGATCGGCATCTGCGATGCGTGGCGCGCGGCATCAAACGCCCGTGCCACGCAACCCCCGGTCCAGCAAGCTTGAACGGGGGCGCAATACAGCCGCACGCTCTCGAAACGGGCAGGTTTTGCGCGGCTGTTCGGACAAAGAAATCGGCCGGACAGGAAAGGATCACGATGTCCCCCGGATCGACCCATCCCCGCAGAGAATTTTCCCGATTAATCCGCGTTTTGGCATCGGACATGAAAAAGGGCAACGGGATGTCAGTTGCGATACGAACGTCGGGATTCGCGGCTGTGCTGTCTTATGGAGCAGCATCGATGCTGAAAAACCTCGCCTTCGGGGTATGATGTCGTGATGGATAAGGCATTTGCCCTTCCCGTGCAGCCTTGGCTGTGCAGGCGGTTGGACGCTCCGATTGGTCGCCGGGTCTGGTCACGCGGATTTGGGATTGCGCCGTCTCGCAACGACCGAATGCCCTGGTGGTTTTATCAAACTGAATGGAAACTGGGCCAAGCCCCAACGGGTGCCTGCGACACATGTTCCGTCGTGGGGTTAACGTCAGAGTAAAGCGGTTCCTGGACCTATGTCCCTGCTCACCATCGTTTCATTGATTGCGGCTCTGAACGCTGGCAGACATTCGGGCGAGTGTACGCATGCAGATACCCCTTTGGGCTGCAAGCGCGCGGTGACGCTTGGCCCGGGGTCCAGTTGCAGAAGTGCGGGCCCACACCCGAAGGCTACATGTGAAAATTGGCGCGCCCGAAGCGAAACCTGTGGCTCAGCGAGCGACAGGCGTCGATCTTTTTCACCGGTGTTTTGCGAATTCTTGCACAGTGCCGGCGGATCTCGGGCATGAGTGTTGGCGTGAGCCGGGTTGACCGCCATTCTCTTGCTTCTTGCCGCCGATTGAGCGCCGCAGCCGAAAGCAAGGGGGTTCAAACGACACCCCGGAACACCCGGTCAGACGGGCATATGCCCAAAACCGGCCACAAGATCTGCCGCGGATTCAGCCCCGCATTGCCGTCTCGGCTGCGGCCCCGAGGCGCAGAAGCCGGGCCTCGTCAAATGGCGGGGCCATCATCATCAGCCCGACGCTGGGCACGCCGGTCGGCAAGGTCAGAGCGCAAAGCCCCATCAGGTTGCCGATCCGTGTATTGCGCAGGGCCAGCAGGTTCTGTGCGGCAAAGAACGCGGGATCGGCCAGCAGCGCGTCGAGGCGTTCGGGCACGCTTGGCACGCTGGGAACCAGAACCGCGTCATAGCCCGCCGTCGCGGCGTGATAATCCGCGCGCAAGCTATCCAGACGCAGCCATGCCTTGACGTAGTCGCTGGCGCGAGGCGCGGCGCCGGCGCGGAACCGGTCGCGGACCGGGGGGAACATGACATCAGGGTTCGCTTCGATCGTGTCGCCCCAGGTGCCATAGCATTCCGCGGTGAACAGGATAGCGGCAAGGCCCATTGCCTCGGCGATCATCGGCAGCGGGGCACGGTCGATTCGGGCACCGGCCCGCGACAGGTGGCCGAGTGCTGTCTCGAACCCGGCGGCGGCGGTGGCGTGCAGGTCATCCAGCGCCACCGATTCGAGCACCAGCATTCTCGTTCCCGAAAGCGAGGCGCCCCTGAGGTCCGGCGCCGCCGAACCATCGAGCAGCGCGAAGGTCAGCGCCGCGTCTTCGACGGTGCGGGCCAGCGGGCCGATGGTGTCGAACCGCGCCGCCAGCGGCACGACGCCGGTCAGCGGTATGCGCCCGGCGGTGGTTTTCAGACCCACGAGGTCGTTCCACGCCGAAGGAACGCGGACCGAGCCGCCGGTGTCCGAGCCGATGGCGACCGGCGCCAACCCCCAGGCGACCGAGGTCGCCGCCCCCGAGGACGATCCGCCCGACGCGCGGTCGGGATCGTGGATGCAGGGCGGCGAGGCGGTAATCGGGTTCACGCCGAGGCCAGAGAACGCGAGTTCGGTCATGTGGGTCTTGCCTAGCGGCGGCAGTCCGGCGCGGGTCAGGCGCGCGACGACCAGGGCGTCACGGTCCGGGGTGCGCCCCTTGAGCAGCGCGCTGCCAGCCTCGGTCGCGGTGCCGGCGGTATCGAAAAGATCCTTCCACGAGACCGGCACACCATCCAGCGGCCCCCGGCGCATCCCCGACCGGGCGCGGCCACGGGCGGCCATTGCGCCATCCATGGCGGCCTGACGCATCGTGCGGGCATAGATCCGGGGGGCGAGCGGGTGGCTGTCGATGGCGTCCAGGAAGCACGCGGTCAAATCTAGCGGGCAGATCTCGCCCTCGTCGATCTTGCGGCCCAGATCGGCCGCGCTCATGCTGCGCCAGGTGTCGTTCATCGATGTCTCCGGGGTGCCAGCGGGTGCCGCTCTCTTGCCATTCTGTCGCAAGGCTAGCGCGCACCCGGCGCATGGACAATCCCATCCGCAGCGGCATAGTGAGCGGCATGACACATGATGCTGATATCCTGATCGTGGGCGGCGGGTTGAATGGCCCCGCTCTGGCTCTGGCGCTGGCCCAGGGGGGGCTGAGCGTGGCGGTGATCGACGCGCGCCCGGCCATCGCGCGCGCCGAAGAGGCGTTTGACGGGCGTGCCTATGCACTGGCGCTGGCCTCGGTTCGGGTGTTGCAGGCGTTGGGCCTGTGGCGCGGCCTGCGCGGCCTGGCGCAGCCGATCAACGGGATCCGCGCCAGCCAGGGGCACGCGGGGCAAGGCGCCTCGGCGCTGATGCTGGGTTTCGATGCGGCCGAGATCGAAGAGGGCGCGATGGGGCAGATGGTGGAAGACCGCCACCTCTACGCCGCGTTCCTGGCGGCGATGCATGCCGATCCCCGTGTCACGCTGCACAGCGGCGCGCGGGTCGTGGCGCAAGACACCGGCGGCAGAGCAGCCAGCGTGACGCTTGAGGATGGCCGGGTTCTGCGCGGGCGTCTGTTGGTGGGCTGCGACGGGCGCGACAGCGCGGTCGCGCGGCGCGCCGGGATCAAGCGGTGGGGCTGGGATTATGGGCAGACGGCGCTGGTCTGTGCCATCGAGCACCAGAAACCGCATGGCGGCGTGGCGCATCAGTTCTTCATGCCGCCGGGGCCGCTGGCGATCCTGCCCTTGCCGGGCAATCGCAGTTCGATCGTCTGGTCAGAGCGCACCGAGATCGCGCGCGTGATCGACGCGCTGGACGATGGCGGCTATCTTGAGGTTCTGAAACCGCGCTTTGGCGATTTCCTGGGCGAGATTTCACTGGCGGGGGCCCGGTTCGCCTATCCGCTGCGGCTGACGATTGCCGAGGCGTTCGTGGCTGAACGACTGGCGCTGGTCGGGGATGCCGCGCATGGGGTGCATCCGATTGCCGGGCAGGGGTTGAACCTGGGGCTGCGCGACGTGGCGGCGCTGGCCGAAGTGCTGATCGACGCCGCGCGGCGCGGCGAGGATCTGGCGGCGGCGGATGTCCTGGCGCGCTATCAGGACTGGCGGCGATTCGACGTGGTGCGTCTGGCGCTGGGCATGGACGCAGTGAACAGACTGTTTTCTAACGGGAATCCGGTTCTGGAAGCAGTGAGGGGCCTGGGGCTGGGCGCGGTGAATGCGCTGCCGATGCTGCGCCGTATGTTCATTCGCGAAGCCGCCGGGTTGAATGCCGCCGAGCCGCGGATGATGCAGGGCGAGCGTCTCTGAGTCTGTCGGGCCGACCCGCGGGGGCATCGAGCCCCCTCGTGTCGGTGCGCCCCTGGCGCACAGGGGCTGCCGCCCCTCTTGGCCTGCGGCCAATTCACCCCGGAGTATTTCAGGCAAGATGAAGCCACGGCCTTGCCTCATTCATCTTGCTTCAAATACTCATCTTTTTCTGTTTCTGGAGCAGGTGGCAGACTCAGGTGCCACGGGGTTTGGCGCGGGTCGTCGGCGTGGCCTCATGCGGGTTTTCTGGCCAGGGGTGGCGCGGGTATTGGCCTCGCATGTCCTTGCGCACATCGGCGTAGGAGGTTTTCCAGAAGTTCGGGAGGTCGGTTGTCGTTTGCACGGGCCGGCGCGCGGGGGATAGCAGGGTGATTTTCAGAGGCATACGGCGCGGGCCGATGGTCGGGTGCTCTGTGACGCCGAAGAGTTCCTGCAGGCGGATCTCGATGGCGGGCTGGCCGCCTGAGTAGTCGATCGGCACCTTGCGGTCGAGCGGCGTGCGAAAATGCGCGGGCGCGAGCCGGTCGAGGGATTGAGTCTGGTCCCAGGTCAAGGCGCCGCGCAGAGCCTCGGTCAGATCGAGTGCCCGCAGGTCTTCGGCTGTGCGGCAGTGGGTCAGGTGGGGCAGCAGCCAGTCCTGGGCGCGCGCCATCAGCGCGTCATCGGTGAAATCGGGCAGGTCGCTGCCCTGTGTGCGCAGGAGTTCGACACGGGCCTGAAGGCGGCGCGCTGCCGGGGTCATGCCGCAGTGGGTGAGACCCAGAGCCCGGACGCCTTCCAGTGCGGCATGAGCTCGGGTCTCGGGCGGGGCGTCCCAGCTGCGTTCGGCGAGGGGCAGCGCGCCCAGCATTTCGCGGCTTTTTGCTAGGATGCGCCCGTCGCGCGGCGACCAGGCGCAGGTATCATGCCAACCGATTGCCGCGCCGAAAACTTCGCGCAGGGCGGCGTCGCTGATCGGCAAGGCCTGGCGGATGCGGGCTTCGCGCGGGTCACCATCGAGATCGGTGGCGACAATCAGGCGGCTTTCACCCAGCGGGTCGGCGGGGTCGAATACGGCCCCCTTGCCGCCCGACAGAAGATAGCGGGGGGCGTCGCCCCGGCGGCGCAGGCCGATACGGTCGGGATAGGCGAGCGCGGCCATCTCGGCGGGGTCCAGCCCCCGGTCTGCAGGGGCGAGGCGCGCGAGGCGTTTGGCCTCTTGCCGGATGCGTTCGACAGAGTCGCGCCGAAGCGGCCAGGCGTGGTCTGCCAGGTAGCGGCGCGGATCGTCCAGCGCCTTGAGCCGCAGCGCAAGGTCGGCGGGGGCCCCTTGGAGCGGGTCGCGGTCGGCGATCAGAGCGGCGAGGGGGGCGGCGCCTTTGCCGGCCTTCAGAAGCATATGCGCGAGGCGCGGGTGCAGTGGCAGAGCAGCCATCGCCCGCCCATGTGACGTGATGCGCCCGTCCTGGTCCAACGCGCCCAGATCGTGCAGCAGGGTGCGGGCTTCGGCCATCGGGCCGGTCGGCGGCGGGGTGAGAAACGCCAGCCCCTCGGCCGAGCCCCAGGCCGCGAGTTCCAGGGCAAGGCCGGTGAGGTCGGCGGTTTCGATCTCGGGCGGGGCGAAGGCGGGCAGCGCGCCTTCCTGCCCCTTGGTCCAGAGCCGATAGCAGGTGCCGGGTGCGACCCGCCCGGCGCGACCCCGGCGCTGTTCGCATTCAGCGTTGCTGGCGCGTTCGGTGACGAGGCGGCTCATGCCCGAATTCGGGTCAAACCGGGCGCGGCGGGCAAGGCCCGCGTCCACGACGACACGGATGTCGCTGATCGTCAGCGACGTTTCGGCGATTGCGGTGGCCAGCACCAATTTGCGCCCGGAGGTGGCTGGGGCGATGGCGGCGCGCTGGGCCTTGAACTCCATCGCGCCAAAAAGCGTGTGCAGGGTCACGTCAGCGGGCAGGCGATGCGTCAACAGCGCGGCGGTGCGGCGGATTTCGCCTTCGCCGGGCAAGAACACCAGGAGGCCGCCATCGGTTTCGGACAAGGCCTTGAGGGTCAGGTCTGCGACGGCCTGGGGCAGGCGTTGGTCGCGGGGCACCGGCGCGTCGAGCCAGCGGGTTTCCACCGGAAAGGCGCGGCCTTCGGCTGTCAGCAGGGGGGCGTCGCCCAGGAGAGCCGCCACGGGGGCCGCATCGAGGGTTGCAGACATCACGACCAGCGCCAGATCCTCGCGCAGGGCGGCGCGGCATTCCAGCGTCAGGGCAAGGCCAAGATCCGCGTTCAGGGATCGTTC
>JAGRMK010000071.1:0-666 GCA_020441345.1 Paracoccaceae bacterium | reverse complement strand
TTTGGCCTCGCCCCGGATCCGGTAGCCGACCGTCTGGCCGACCGGCTCGCCCAGCGTTTCGGCCAGGCGTTCGGCAGCGGCGCGGGCGGCGAGGCGGCGCGGTTCCAGCATCACGATCCGGCCGGCGATCTGGCCGAGCAAGGCCAGCGGCACACGGGTGGTCTTGCCGGCGCCGGGCGGGGCTTGCAACACCGCCAGCCCCCGCGCGGCGAGGGCGGCGCAGAGGTCGGGCAGCAGCGGGTCAATGGGCAGGGCGGGGCCGGGAAGGTGCATCAGGGCTTTATGCGGCGCGAGGCGGGTGAATTCCAGCCCGCTCTGGACAGTGGCGCCGCAGGCGGGCAAGAGAAGGGCAACGAAAGGAGCCGTCGATGTCCGAGCTTGCAGACCGCATTCTGCGATCCGACCGTCGCGCCTTGGCGCGGGCGATCACGCTGGTCGAAAGCACCCGCGCCGATCATCGCGACCAAGCGGCGCGTTTGCTGGAGGAACTGGCGGGGCATGGGCGGCAGGCGCTGCGAATCGGGTTGTCGGGGACGCCGGGGGTCGGCAAATCCACCTTCATCGAATCGTTTGGCACGATGCTGTGCGAACAGGGGCTGAAGGTTGCGGTGCTGGCGGTTGACCCGTCGTCGGCGCGCACAGGCGGCTCGATCCTGGGCGACAAGA
>JAGRMK010000070.1 GCA_020441345.1 Paracoccaceae bacterium | reverse complement strand
TCGGGGAAGGTGCCGTCGATCACCTTCGACGTCAGAGCGATGTCGGGCGTGGCAAAGCGCACCTTGGTTTCGGATACGGAAATCGCGATCGCGGTATCGTCGTCATCCAGCAGCTTGCGCAATTCGTTGACCGTCTTGCGCGGCACGATCACGCCGGGCATCCCCGCCGCGCCATCGGGCAGCGGCGCGTCGATCCGCGCCAGACGATGCCCGTCGGTTGCCACGCAGCGCAGCACCCGGCCGTCTTCAGCCTCGGCGACATGCATGTAGACGCCATTCAGATAATAGCGCGTTTCCTCGGTCGAGATGGCGAATTTTGACTTTTCGAACAAACGCCGCAGATCGCCCGCCTTGGCCGAGAAATTGCTCTGGTATTCAGAGCTGGCCATGACCGGGAAATCCTCTTTGGGGAGGGTTGCCAGCGAAAAGGTCGAGCGCCCGGCCTCGATCGCCAGGCGCCCCGTGCGCTGGTCGTCGGTCAGCGAGACCAGCGCACCGTCGGGCAGCTTGCGCACGATCTCATGCAGCATCACGGCGTTGACCGTCGTTGCCCCGGCGCGTTCGACCATCGCGGTTGCGCGGTCCACGACCTCGATATCCAGATCGGTCGCGCGGAAGCTGACGGTGTTGCCCTCGGCCTCGATCAGAACGTTGGCCAGAATCGGGATTGTGTTTCGGCGTTCGACCACGGATTGCGCCTGGGAAACCGCCTTCAGCAGCGTTGCGCGTTCGATGCTCAGTTTCATCGCGATGCCCTCCGACACATCAGGCCGGTGCTGACATCGCCAGCCCGGCCCCGTGGATAATTGTTGTTCTTGTTTGTTTGCGGCCCTTTGCAAGCGGCGTCAAGGTCAGCTTTCCAAGAGCCGCCGCAGCAGGTCCAGGTCTTCGGCGAGTTGCGGGTCGTTTGTGCGCAGCTCTTCGACCTTTCGCACGCCATGCATGATCGTCGTGTGATCACGCCCGCCAAAGCGCCGACCGATATCGGGCAGCGACCGGGTTGTCATCTGCTTGGCCAGATACATCGCAATCTGGCGCGGCCGGGCAATGACCCGCAGCCGCTTTGGCCCGATCATGTCGGACAGGCGGATGTTGTAATGCTCGGCCACCTTGCGCTGGATTTCCTCGACCGTGACCTTGCGATCCGAGGACCGCAGGATATCAGCCAGGCAATCCTGTGCCAGATCCAGCGTCACCTCGCGCCCGACCAGCGAGGCCAACGCGAACAGGCGCGTCAACGCCCCTTCGAGCACGCGCACATTGGTGGTGATGCGATGCGCCAGGAATTCCAGAACGCCGTGGCCGATCTCGACATTGCCATAGGCGGCGCGGTTCAATTCGACCTTTTGTTGCAGGATACCCAGCCGGAGTTCGTAATCTGTAGGGTGCAAATCGACCACCAGCCCCGAGGACAAGCGGCTTCTGATCCGATCCTCAAGATCCTTGATTTCGCCTGGCGCGCGGTCGGCGGAAATCACGATCTGCTTGTTCTGATCAACCAGGGCGTTGAACGTGTGGAAGAACTCTTCTTGCGTGCTTTCCTTGCCGGCGATGAACTGCACGTCATCGACCATCAGGATATCAACCGAACGGAACAGGCTTTTGAAATCCATGATCTGACGTTCGCGCAGCGCCTGCACAAAGCGATACATGAACTGCTCTGCCGAAAGATAGAGCACGCGGGCCTCGGGCTTTCGGGCCTGCAATTCATGGGCGATCGCGTGCATCAGATGCGTCTTGCCCAGCCCGACGCCGCCATAGAGGAACAGCGGGTTGAAGGTGACCGCAGCCCCTTCGGCGACGCGCCGGGCTGCGGCATGGGCCAGTGCGTTGGGTTTGCCGACGACAAAATTGTCGAAGGTGAAGCGCGCGTCCAACGTCGCGGCGGGAATGTCGTCATCGGTGCGTGGCAGCGCGACGGCGGCGGGGCGTGTGGCCCGCGGGATGTCTTGCGGTGCGGCGAGGGTGCGCTGCACCCGTTCGGCGGCAGCGGGCACGCGAACCTCGACGACAACCTCGATGCGCTGCGCAGGGATCCCCTGGGCGGTCATTGCCCGCAGGATGTGGTCCGCGAAATTGCGGTTGACCCAGTTGGCGATGAAATTCGTCGGCGCGCTCAGCCGCACGACATCCTCATCCACCGCTGCCAGCTCAAGCGGCGCGATCCAGGTTATGAAATTGTTTTCGCCGACCGTATCCCGCAGTTTCTTTCGAACATCGCCCCACGCCGCTTTTGTCATCCTGTCCCGACCCATGCTCCGCACGCTTTATTGCGCGGAAATTCCGTTTTTGAGTGCCCGGTTTTCCGGGTCCAATCCTTGCGCACCACGACCGCCCCGGCGCCTTGAAGAAAGACGCGGATTCGTCACATCGGAAGGTTTTGAGCTCCGCTTCGGCATGGCAGCCCTGAAGCGCAGACACCATCAGATCCCGCAAGAACCTTGCAGGTTGGATATGTGTCAGAATCGGCCCGGAACCCCCCCAGGGTTCGTGAATCGCAAGGGCAAGCTAGCAAGCGGTCAGCGGCAGCAGCAACCGAACAACGCGCTTGACAGAACTTAGCCGGAAAGGAATCGGACTGGCCGTGGGTTTCCTGCCACAGGGGGCGCCAACCCGTCCCGGGGCGCCCCAGAAACAAAAAAGGCGCATCCAGAGATGCGCCTTTCGATCGTGCAGATCATTGGTTGATCAGGCGTTCAGCGCCTTCACGCGCGACGAGAGCCGTGACATTTTCCGCGCTGCGGTGTTCTTGTGCAGAACGCCTTTGGTGACGCCGCGCATCAGTTCGGGTTCGGCCGCAAGCAGCGCGGCCTTGGCGACGGCTGCGTCGCCCGAAGCGATGGCTTCTTCGACACTGCGCAGATGGGTGCGGATGCGCGAACGGCGCGCCTTGTTGATGTCAAAACGCTTTTCGTTCTGGCGGGCGCGTTTCTTGGACTGGGGCGTATTTGCCATGTCTGGGCTCTTTCGGGTCTGATTTCAATGCTTTGCACACAGACCCACCGATCATCAAGGGATCAGGTCGATTCTTGCCTAAGCGGGCCCACGCGCATGTGCTGCGTCGTATAGGGTAAGGCGGGCAAAAAGAAAAGCGTAAAAAGGCCGGGCATCGCGGCCCGGTCC
Organism: Paracoccaceae bacterium; assembly: GCA_020441345.1. Classification (GTDB taxonomy): domain Bacteria; phylum Pseudomonadota; class Alphaproteobacteria; order Rhodobacterales; family Rhodobacteraceae; genus Pararhodobacter. Next base: position 286 of record JAGRMK010000070.1, on the reverse strand, counting down.
CTTTGGCAAGACAGGGTGTTCAGCGGTCGCGGAATTGCGCTTCGCGCTTTTCCAGAAAGGCGTTCATGCCCTCTTTCTGGTCTTCGGTCGCGAACAGCGAATGGAACACGCGGCGCTCGAACAGGATGCCTTCGCGCAGGGTGGTCTCATAGCTGCGGTTGACCGCTTCCTTGACGACCTTGGTGGCAATCGCCGATTTCGACGCGATCTTTTGCGCGGCGGCCATAGCCTCGTCGATCAGCTTCTTGGCCGGGACAACGCGGCTGACCAGGCCCGAACGCTCGGC
>JAGRMK010000561.1:1010-3947 GCA_020441345.1 Paracoccaceae bacterium | reverse complement strand
CCAAACGCTCTCCACAAAAGCCGGGCGAGTCCGCGAGGGTGCTGTCTCGCAAATCTATTCCGCCGCTGACAGCAGGTTCCTCTCTTGCTGCAAACGGCGCGATGATGCGCCCGGCGCCGACCCCCAGACGGCGATCCATCGATAGAGCACCGGCGTCAGGAACAAGGTGAAGACAGTCGCAAAACCAAGCCCGCCGACGATGACCCATCCTACTGCAATGCGCGCCTCGGCGCCCGCCCCGGACGACAGGACAAGGGGTAATCCGCCAAAGACCGTGGACACCATGGTCATCATCACCGGTCGGATGCGCAGCCGCAGCGCGTCGCGAATGGCGCTGTCGATGTCTTGCCCCGCCTCACGCAACTGATTGGCGAATTCGACGATCAAGATGCCGTTCTTCGCCATGACGCCGATCAACAGGACCAGACCGATCTGGCTGTAATAGTTCAACGAGCCGCCCGTGAGCGATATGGCAAGCAGCGCGGCAGCAAGGCCGAAGGGCACGGTGAGCATGATGACAACGGCACTTGCGACGCTTTCGAACTGGGCCGCAAGGACAAGGAACACCACGATCGCAGCCACGCCGAACACCATATACATGCCCGATTGACTGTCGCTCAGCGACGCGGCCTCGCCGGTATACACAATACTCATGCCATCCGGCAGGATTTCGGCGGCAAGCTCATTCACGCGGGCCATGGCGGTTCCCAGGTCCACGCCGCTGGCGAGGTTGGCCTGCACCGAGACGGCCAATCTGCCGCCCTGACGCTCGATCGAGGATTGGCTGACCACGGGGGTCAGTGTCGCCGTGGACGACAAGGGCACATAGGCGCCGCTTGGCAGGCGGAGTTGAATGCCCTCGAGATCATCGGGATCGTTGATCGGTGGCCCGCCCGGGACCACACGCACGTCGGTCTCGGTATCATCAAGGAACACGCTGACGGCCACTGTGCCCTGCGTAAGGGCACTGATTGTGCGGGTGATATCAGCCTCGCTCAGACCAAAGACCCGCGCCATTTCCTGATCCACGGTGATTTCATACTGCGCCTGCACGCTGTCACCGGACACTTGCGGATTGGAAAAGAGGTCGTCTTGCGCCATGACCGCCACAAGCGCGTCGGCGGCCTCGGTCATGTCGTCGACATTCGTTCCGCTCACCGCAAAGGTAAGCCCGCTACCGCCGCCGCGAATGTTGAGGCTGTTTGGCGAGATCGCGAAGACCTGGACACCGGGCACAGTCGAAAGCCGGGCATTGATCGGCCCCATCAACTCTTGTTGAGCCCAATCACGATCCGCCCAATCCGGAAGGCGCACGACGATGAAGGCGGTCGTGCCACCGCCGATGCCGATGATGCTTTGAACGGAACTGATCTGCCCGTTGACTTGATACGGCGCGAGAATGGTCTCGATCTGGCTCACCTGCGCATCGAGGTATTCGGCGGTCGTATCGGATGACCCGCGGGCCTGGATCAGGAAGTAGCCGCGGTCCTCGGTCGGCGTGATGGTCGATGTCAGCGTTCCCGCCGCACCGGCCGCGATGATCGCAAACCCGAACGCGATGGCCAGCACCAGCAGGGGCGCGCGGATTGCACGGTCGCTCACCCAGTCAAAGCCGCGCGCAAGGCGGCCTGGTTTCGGCGGGGTCTGCTGCGGATCCTCGACCTGTTTGCCGGGGTCCAGAAGCGCCGCCAGAACAGGCGCCAGCGTCAGCGCCGCGATGGACGACAATGTAACGGCGAAGGCGAGCACGAATCCGAATTCGCTGAACACGCCGCCGGCCTGTCCGGGAAGGAACGAGATGGGAATGAACACGGCCGCCAGCGTTGCGGTGGTTGAAATGACCGCAAAGAACACCTCGTTGGTGCCGGCGGCGGCAGCCGCGAAAGCGCCCATTCCCTGTTTGCGTTTCCGCACGATGTTCTCGACCACGACGATGGCGTCATCCACCACCATCCCGGTCGCCAGAACCAGGGCCAACAGGCTGATCGTGTTGATCGAAAACCCGGTGAGCCAGATCGCGGCGACAGTGCCGACCAATGCGACCGGGATCGTGACCGCGGGGATGAGCGTTGCGCGCAACGAGCGCAGAAAGGCAAAGATCACGAGGATCACGATTCCCGTCGCCATGCCGATGGATTTGACCACCTCGACCAACGCGCCTTCGATGAAGACGCCGTCATCCGTTGAAATGATCAGCTCGACCCCCTCGGGAAGGTCTGCGCGCAACTCTTCGACTGCGGCGCGCACGGCGAGTGAAATCTCAAGCGTGTTGCCCTCGGATTGGCGGGTGATGTCCAGCCCTATAGCGGTTTGCCCGTTGACGCGGGTCGTCACGTCGGTGTCTTCGGGCAGCAGTTGAACCAGCGCCACGTCCGCAATCCGCGTGTTGGCATCGATCAGGATCTCACCGATGCTCTCGACGGTGACTTGGGCATTCCCGACCTGCAGGGCAATGGTCTGCGCATCGGTTTCCAGCGCGCCCAACGGGGTATCGTCGCGCAGGTTTGCGAGCGCCGCGGTCACGTCAAAGACGGTCAGACCCCTGCTCAGCAAGAGGCGATCATCGACCGTCACGCTAAACTCGTTCGCCCGGTCGCCTCGGGTCGTGACCTCGGCGATGCCTTCGATAAGCGACAGCCGGTCGTAGATCCGGCCCTCTGCAAGGGCTGTCAACTCATCCAGTGTTGCATCACCCAGCACTGCCAGGCGAATGATGGCACTCGCGTTGATGTCTGATTTCGACACTGTCGGATCGTCTTCAAGATCGCTCGGAAGCTGGCGCGCTGTTGCAGACACGATTTCGCGGGCTTCATTGGCAGCCACGTCGATGTCGGTGCCAGCTGACAGATCGATGGTAATGTTGCTTATTCCAGCGGTTGAGCTGGCTTCGATATACGACAGGCCCTCCAAAGCGCTCAGTGCATCTTCCAGAACCTG
>JAGRMK010000561.1:0-959 GCA_020441345.1 Paracoccaceae bacterium | reverse complement strand
ACCGGCTGATCGACATCCGGCATTTCGCGCACGTCGACAGAGGTCAGCGCCGCAAGGCCCGCAATCAGGATCAAAAGATTGACGACAAACCCGAAGATGGGCCGTGCAACGAACAGGTCGGCTAACCCGGAGGCCGCGCGTTGGAGTGTTGGCGTGCTCATGTCGGCTCCTGATCGGGCTGCTGCGGCTCGGCATTCGCATCTGTAATCGCAGCGCCCGGGCGCAGCTTGTGCGCGCCCTCGGAGACAATCATCGTGCCCGCTGGCAGATCAGCGTCCAGCCAGACACTTTCGTCGCGGCGGTGAAGGATCGTGACCGGGATGCTCTGCGCGTGGCCCTCATCGTCGAACCAGATGCGCGCCCCATCGCGAGACCATGTTATTGCCGTTGTCGGGACCACCAAAAGCGGGTCACTGAGGTCGCTGAGCCGCGCGGTGAAGGTCATACCCGGCCAGAGTGTACCGTCCGGATTTGCGACGCTGGCCTGCACGGTCACGCTGCGTGTGACATCGTCGATCCGGCTGTCGTAGGATACGATCTCGCCCTGGAAGAACCGCCCCGTCAACGAGGGGGTCTCCAACGTGACGTCGCGCCCGAGGGCCAGGAAGCCGATGGATCGTTCGGGAAGTTCGAATTCGACCAGCAGCACGCTGGAATCATCGATCGTGACAATCGGAGTGTTGGCGCTGATGAAGTCGCCGACGCTCGCCTCACTCAACCCCAGTCGTCCCGAAAAAGGCGCACGAATCGTGCGGTCTTCAAGGGCAAGCTGCGCAATCGCCACGTTTGTTTCAGCAAGGCGCTGCGCCTGTCTTGCTTCTGAAACCGTCACATCCGAGACCGATGAATTCCCCGATTGCTGCAAGCGTGCGTAACGGGCGCTTGTATCCGCGGCCTGTTCCAGCGCGATCTGCGCTGTTTCCAGGGAAAGTGTCCCCGCCCGCGCGTCAAGCTGCACC
>JAGRMK010000069.1 GCA_020441345.1 Paracoccaceae bacterium | reverse complement strand
GTCACGCCAGCGTTGCGCCGATATCGCATGATAACAATGGCTTGCAGATATGGTCTTCGGCTGGTTCCGTGAGCTGGGGTCAACCCTGATCCCCCGGTAACGCGGCCGTGATCGATTTTTTTCGCAGCAGCCGAAACTTTTCCCGAAACCAACCGTTTCTCTGTCATGGGCCGACATAACGGCGGCCCGAAAACAGAAAAAACGGGAGACTACATAATGAAAATGGTTCTTATCGCCGCTGCGACCGCGACCGCTCTGGGTTCTTCGCTCGCCATGGCTGCAAATCCGATGGTTGGCGGTGCGCCGATGTTCGAAACCCGCAATATCGTCGAGAACGCGGTAAACTCGGCCGATCACACCACGCTGGTTGCCGCCGTGCAGGCCGCCGGTCTGGTCGAGACGTTGCAAGGCGACGGTCCGTTCACCGTTCTGGCGCCGACCAACGCCGCCTTCGCCGCACTGCCCGAGGGCACCGTTGAAACGCTGCTGATGCCCGAAAACCTGGACCAGTTGCGCACCATCCTGACCTGCCACGTGATCGCGAACGACGTGATGTCCTCGGCGATCACGGCGATGATCGAGGCCGATCAGGGTAGCCATCCGTTCAACACGGTCGGCGGGTGCCAGTTCACGCTTACCCAGAATGCGAACGGCAACATCCAGATCATCGACGGTCAGGGCCGCACCGCCAATGTGACGATCGCCGATGTCGTGCAGTCGAATGGCGTCATCCATGTCATCGACAGCGTGCTGCTGCCGGCCATGTGATCGCGATTTCTGGTCATGCCGCCCCCACGGCATGAGCGGAACCGGCCCCGGTGGTTCGCCGCCGGGGTCATTTTCTTGCACGTCGGGGATGGTGGGTGATGACGGACTCGAACCGCCGACATTCTCGGTGTAAACGAGACGCTCTACCAACTGAGCTAATCACCCGCGCGGCCCTCATAGCCCGAAGATCTGGCGGCGTGCAAGAGTGCTTGCACCGCCGCGACCGGCCCGGAGAGCGATGTCGCGAGAAAAAGTCGCGCGTGCACCGGCTGGCGTTGCAATAATCCGCCCGATGAAACATCATCGCGCCGCCGCAACGCGCCGTCGATCACGATCTGACCGATCAGGGTTTTCTGGCCCGAGGGCAGTCGACAACTTCGGGAACCGTGATGACCACCAAGATCTTCGTGCCGCCAGGCCATTTTTACAGCCCGGTTTCCTCCGATGCCGACAACGCGATCGCCCTGGAGAACGCGCGGCGCGAGGCGATGGGCTCGTTGCCCGGGATCAGCATCGATGACGCCGCAATGGTCGCGTTGTGGCGAAAATTCTGTGGTGTGATCGACGACATGCCGTTCCAGGAAGAAGCCGGCGCCGATACGCGGCGCTATCACTACGCCAACAAGATGTTTCCGCGCGGCGATGCCTGTGCTTATTACGGCATGATCCGCACCTTCAAACCGAACCGGATCATCGAGATCGGATCAGGGCATTCCTCGGCCTTTGCGCTGGATGTGCAGGAGACGACCGGGTTTCCAAACGCGTTGACCTTTATCGAACCCTATCCCAAGCGGTTGAAATCGCTGATGCGCGAAGCCGACAAAAGCGCTGTGACCCTGATCGAGGATTTCGTTCAGAACGTCCCGTTGGAGCGGTTCGATGCCCTGGAAGCCAACGATATTCTGTTCGTGGATTCGTCGCATGTCGTGAAGCCGGGCAGCGATGTGTGCTATGAGGTGTTCCAGATCCTGCCACGGCTAAAGCCGGGGGTGATCATTCATTTTCATGACTGCTTCTGGCCGTTCGAATACCCTGAGCCGTGGCTGATTCGGGACAATCGCAGCTGGAACGAGCTGTATCTGTTGCGCGCTTTCCTGCAGTTCAACCCTGCCTTCGAAATCCTGTTTTTCAACTCGTATTTCTTCCAGCGTCACCGCGATGTGGTGAACGGGCCGGCTGCGCAGGCCATCCTGGCCCGTCCGGGCGGTGGGCTTTGGCTGCGACGGCGATGACGATCGGCGCGGGGTGGGGTTAACCGGATCTTAACCTCGGGTCGGTCCAGTCGGGGGATGAGATACGGTGTTCTGATCCTTGGATTTCTGCTGGCGGGCTGTGCGTCGCCGGGTCACGAATTCTGGCGTGCCACGGCCCGGACGATTGAGATCGACGGCCGCCGATACGAGGTGTTCGCGCTGCTCGACCAGCCACGGCCACGGGTGCAGGTGATCCGCATGGGCTATGCCCGCCGGGCTGAACATACGGCAATTCTGCCCGCCATGGTGCAGGCCGCAGAACAGGCCACCGGCTGCGCCATCCAGGAGGGGAGCGCGGTGGGCGACAGCGGCGTGATGAATGCGCGGCTGCGTTGTCCGGACCCGCGCGCGCGTGGGCCATGAGAGGCCGCGCGCTTGACCTCGCGCGCAAGTTGCGTGACAAATTCGGGAAACGGCATCTTTCGCATCGCGGTTTGCGCAAGATCAAGGAACGCCGGGCCTTGCCGCCTATGGTGTGCTCAGGACATGTGAAAGAGGCACAAGATGCTCAGATTGACTTCCCTTCTGTATGCCGTGGTTGGCACGACCCTCGCCGGGATCGCCATCGTGGCGGCGGTGACGATGAACATGTATGATTTTCAGTCGATCATCTGGGCCGCGGTGATCGGCGGCGTGGCCGCCCTTCCGGTCAGCTGGATGATCGCGAAAAAGCTCAAGGAACTGTAACCGGTCGGACGTGTCAGGGCTGTGTGGCAGCGTCTGCCACCGGTCCCAGGAAGACCCGCAGCGCGGCTTCGAATTCGCGCGGCTTTTCGGCGTGCAGCCAGTGACCCGCGCCAGGGATCTTTGCCATGCGCGCCTGCGGAAACAGGCGGCGGATGGTCTCGCGAGCCTCGGGGCGGACATAGTCCGACAGGGCACCAGACAGAAACAGCGTCGCTCCGGGGTAGGGCGGGAGCCTATCTGCGGTTTGCGCCGGCCAGCCTGTGATCAGATCCATCTGGTCCTCCAGCGCATCGAGGTTCAGACGCCAGCGTGGCGGCACGGCCTTCAGGTCCAGTGATTGCAACAGGAAGGCGCGCACCTGCGGGTCTTCGACGCGCGCCGACAGGCGGCGGTCGGCCTCTGTCCGGCTGTCGAGACCGGTCAGGTCAAGGGTGCGCATCGCGTCGATCAGGTGCGACTGGCTGTGCCCGTAACCGACCGGCGCGATATCGGCGATCACCAGCCGGTTCACCAGGTCAGGATGCGACAGGGCCAGCAGCATTGCCGCCTTGCCACCCATCGAATGACCCAGCACATCCATCGGCTTCCCTTCGGCGCGGATCACCTCGGCCAGATCCGCGGCCATCGCCGGGTAATCGTGGCAGGGATCGTGAAAACTGCCCGCGTGGTTGCGCATGTCGACGGCCATCACTGCGCGGCTGTCGGACATCCGTTTCGCGATCGCGCCCCAGTTGCGGGCCGATCCGAACAGCCCGTGCGCGATCAGCAGCGGCGGCAGGTCGGTGGCGGTGCCGTGGCGGATGACGGTCAGCATGGCGGATCCTTCACACCTGGTTGCGGGTAATGGGGTCTCGCTGCGTGGCGCCCGGCAGCACCAGCAACGCGACCACCAGCGCCACGCAAAGAAACAGATACCACGAGCCCAGCGTTGCGAAACTCACCAGCTCGCCCTGTTGCTGGCCATCGTAGATCCAGGTGCCGGTCAGCGTGCCAAGGTTCTCGGACAACCAGACGCCCAGCGCGGACAGGACCAGCGACAGCAGCATCGGCATCCACCAGCGGCGCCCCCGCATCGGCGTGAACCAGATCCGGGTGCGGCCGAACAACAGCACGGTCGCAGCGAACAGCACCAACCGGATGTCGCCCCACAGGTGTTGTGTAAAGAAATTGACGTAGATCAGCACCGCAAGCCCCAGCGCCGCCCAATAAGGCGGAAACGGCGCAAAGCGCATGTCGAAGATGCGGATCATGCGCAGGATACAGATCCCGACCGCGGCATAGAGAAAGCCGACGAACAGCGGCACATGGGCGACGGTGAACACGCCCCCCTCGGGATAGGACCAGTTGCCGCGCGCGGTGTTGAACCACTCCATCCCCAGGCCCAGCGCGGTGAACACCACCAGCGCGACCGCTTCGTCGCGGGTTTCCAGCCGAAAGGCGAAGAACAG
>JAGRMK010000068.1 GCA_020441345.1 Paracoccaceae bacterium | reverse complement strand
CGGCGTCGTCACCCACGGGCAGGGGTTGCGATGGATCGAATGCACGGTGACAGGCAAGGAAAGCCACACCGGTTCGACGCCGATGGCGATGCGCAAGAACGCGGGGCGCGGCCTGGCGCTGATCACCGAGCTGGTGCACGAGATCGCGATGGCCAATCAGCCGAACGCGGTCGGCGCGATCGGGCATATCGATGTCTACCCCAACAGCCGCAACATCATCCCCGGCAAGGTCGTGTTCACCGTGGATATGCGCACGCATATCCTGGACAAGTTGAACGCGATGGTCGCCGAGCTGCTGGAGCGCGCGCCGAAGCTGTGTGCGGAGATCGGCGTGAGTTTCGAGGCGCAGATCGTCGGCCAGTTCGACCCGCCCGCCTTTGACGAGGGCTGCGTCGCCGCCGTGCGCCGCGCCGCCGAGCGCCAGGGGTATTCGCATATGGATATCGTGTCCGGTGCGGGGCATGACGCCTGCTGGATCAACGATGTGGCCCCCACGGCGATGATCATGTGCCCCTGTGTTGACGGGTTGAGCCACAACGAGGCGGAAGAGATTTCCAGAGAGTGGGCGGCGGCGGGGGCCGATGTGCTGTTGCATGCGGTGCTGGAAACGGCCGAGGTCGCAGGATGAAGGGGGCGGCGCTTGAGGGCATCGAGCCCCCGCGCGCCGGTGGGCCTCGGCCCACACCCGATCGGGAGGGTTTTCCACCCTCCCGAACCCACCCGGAGGATATTTGAGGACAGATGATGCAGCCAGGTGTGGAGGCGGCGGAGATTGCGGTCATCGAAGCCCGGCTGGACGCCGAGATGCAGGCGTTTGTCGCGGATACCCGGCTGCGTCGCGGGTCGCTGGCGGCCTTCGCGCAGGCCCGGATCCGGCCGCGCCCGGTGACGGTGACGTTTTCGGGCGGATTGCAGCATCGGTGCTGGTCGGTGACGCGCACCGATGGCGACTACCGCGTTGTGTACATGCCGCGTGCGGACTATTTTTCGCTCTGTGTCGAGAGCGCCTTCGGGCCGCTCGACATCGGGGTTCATGGGGGCGCGGTCGCGTGTCACTCATCGGTTTGAAACAGACAAGAGACAGGGGAAAAGCATGAGCACCATCATCAAGAATGGCACCGTCGTCACCGCCGACCTGAGCTATGCGGCGGATGTGCGGGTCGAGAATGGCGTGATCACCGAGATCGGTCCCGATCTGAAGGGGGGCAAGGAGCTGGACGCGACCGGCTGCTACGTGATGCCCGGCGGGATCGATCCGCACACGCATCTGGAGATGCCGTTCATGGGCACCTACAGTTCGGACGATTTCGAGAGCGGCACGCGCGCCGGACTGGCGGGCGGCACGACGATGGTGGTGGATTTCGCGCTGCCCAATCAGGGCGAGAGCCTGCTGGATGCGCTCAAGCGGTGGGACAACAAATCGACCCGCGCCAATTGCGATTACAGTTTCCACATGGCGGTGACCTGGTGGGGGGAGCAGGTTTTCAACGACATGGCAACCGTTGTGCGCGACCGGGGCATCAACACCTTCAAGCATTTCATGGCCTACAAGGGCGC
>JAGRMK010000560.1 GCA_020441345.1 Paracoccaceae bacterium | reverse complement strand
TCCGCCTCGTGCGGGACATCGACTAAGCATAGAGGCCGCGTCTTGACCTCTTGGGCCTCCTTTCCCGTCGGTGACCGGCGATACACGCGCGCGATCATCGATATTGCGATGGTCGCGGCGCTTTGGTCCGCGTCGTCGTTGGGATATTATGAAATCGAGACGCTGTTGGATCTGACCATCGGGTATCAGGACGCGCCTTTTGTCTATTCAGCCTATTATCTCGGCTTCACGATAGCGGCGGCCCTGCTGTTTCGGCACCGGTTGCGCAGCTGGCGACCGCCCGTTCATGGCGTGCTGCCGATCCTTGCGGTGTTTGGCATGATCGCCGGGTTTACCCTCGGCGTTCTTCCCGTGCTCCCGCAAATCGACCCGACGCTGGCGCCCAGCAATCCGCCCGAGTTCATGTTCGCCGATGCGATATATTACATTCCCAAGTCTTTCGAGATTCTCTTCCAGCAGGCCTTGATCCTGACTATCGTTCTCGTGCTCTCCGCGTTTGGATGGCAAACGCTGCACCTTGGCTTTCTGACGGCCGCCCTGTTCGGGCTGTTCCATCTGTCCTTGATCTTCAATGGTGCCACGTCCTTTTACGTTGCACGCTTCACGATTGCCGCGACTTGTTTTGGCGCGGTTGTGCCAAGTCTGCTGATGGCAACACGCAATGGTGCCACGCTATCTTACGGGCTGCATTGGGGATTCTACGTCGCCGACGCTATATTCACGCATTTCGCGCTGTCATCCGCGCCCTAGTCACCGCGCAGGTTTCGGGCTTTGCGCTTGACGGCCCGGAGTGGGCACGCGCGGGATTCTGATCATCACCTGAGCAAGAATAACGACAGCTGCGGAACGAAGGCAACAAGCATCAGAACCCCAAACGTAATCGCAACGAAGGGAAGAACGGCAAAGCAGACCGTCCTGAAGCTTTCTCGGAAGGCGGTAACGGCGACAAACAGGTTCAAACCGATGGGCGGTGTCAGGAAACCGATCTCCAGGTTGATCACCATCATGATCCCGAAATGGATTGGGTCGATTCCGAACGCCGCCGCAGGCATCACCAGCAGCGGAGCCAGGATCAGGATCGCCGACATCACATCGAAAAACAGCCCGACCACCAGCAACAGCATGTTGACGACCAGTAGAAACGCGATCTTGTTCGTCGTGAGATCCGTTATCCATTCGGTGAGTTCATGCGGAACCCGCATGATGGTCAGCAGAGATTTCAAGCTGAGCGCGACCGCGATAATCGGAAACAGGATGCCAAGCATGCGCGCGGTCGAAATGGCCGTCGCCTTGAAATCGGCCAGGCGCAGTTCGCGGTGAACCGCGATCTCGATGAAGATGGCATAGAGCAACCCGACGGCCGCCGCTTCGGTCACTGTCAGCAACCCTGAATAGATACCGCCCAACAAGATGACCGGCAGCATCATTGACCAGAGTCCTTCGCGCAGGGCATGCGCAAGGGCCTTGCTGTCGAACCGCCGGGACGGAAGCCGGCGATTGACCACAAACGAGTAGATGGCGAAAGCGGCCGTCAGGACCAGCCCCGGAACGATCCCGGCGATGAACAGGTCAGAGATCGACTGCTCGGTGGCCAGCCCATAGACAATCAACGGAAGCGACGGCGGGATGATGATACCCAGTGTCCCGCCCGATGTGATGGACCCGATGGCGAAACGCTTGTCATAGCCTTGTTCGATCAACGCCGGATACATGACCGTGCCAACCGCAAGCAGGGTCACGGGTGACGACCCGCTGATCGCGGCGAACACGGCGCAAGACAGGACCGTCGCAACCCCCATCCCGCCCGGCAACGGATCGGTCAGCAGGACCATGATGCGGATCAATCGCTGGGCGATCGCACCGCGCGTCATGATATTCCCGGCCAGCAGGAACATGGGAATCGAAAGCAACGTCTCGCTGCTGAGGCTGATCCACATATCCTCGATGAGATACTCGATGTGGCCATCACCCCAGACGAGATGCACGTAGGCGGTGATCGCCAGCAAAAGCACGACGATGTTCTGCCGAAACAGCAGCAGGAAGACTGCCAGCAGCACGAGGATAGCGATAGACATGTCTAGCAACCCCTGTTCAAGTCAGATGTCGCCCTTGCGGGCATGTTTCAGGTCGGGGTAGAGGGCATACGTCATATGCCGCAACGCGCTGGAAATGAACGCGTAAGGGATCACCAGCTGGATTGGCCAGAGCTGGAAATACAACACGGCGGCGCGGTCGCCGGCGACACGGCTCTGGTCCACGAACCGCAGCGCGAAAACGGCGATGGCCACATAGAACACAGCGGCGATCAGGTCCGAGGCCCGGCTGACAAACGGATCGAACCGTGGCGGCAGCGCCCGGTCGAGAAACTCGGGCCGCAGATGCGATCCGCTGGACGTCGCCAACGACAGCCCCAGGAATCCGGCGACAATGGCGGCCAGGACTGCGAGCGACTGCGACCCGAGGATCGGCGAGGCGAAGACCTCGCGCGCGATCACGTCACCGATCAGCAAGGCTGCAACGCCGGCATAAGCCAGCGTTGCAGCATAGCCTTCCACGGTCTCCAGCACCGTCAGCAGACGGCGAGCCGCGGTGTGGCCTATTGCGCGCATTGTGCCCGTGCCTCTTGCAGGCTGGCCCATGCGGCGTCACCGCCGGCTCCGACGCTGGCCACGATATCGGGCAGGGCGGCGGCGACCGCTTCGCGCCAAGCGGCCAGATCGTCGGCGCTCAGCGTGTTCACATGCGCTCCGGCGCCTTCAGCCCGTGCCAACAGTGCCTGTTCGGCGCCCCGCACCTGGGCGCGCAGCCCGGTCATGGCCCCAACACCTTCGCGCAGGGCGTCGCGTTGCGCGTCCGAAAGACCGTCCCACGTCCGCCGCGAGATCAGCAGCGCGCCGATCTGATAGCTGTGATTGGTCATCGTGATCTCAGGGGCCTCGCTGAAGTAGCCACCGGCAACCCCCATGATGATCGGCGTGGTAATTCCGACCACGGTTCCTGTCCTGAGCGCGGGCATCGTATCGGGAACGCCAAGCGGCACAGCCGCCGCACCCGCCGCCTGGATGAAGTAGGTGTCGGTTGGTGCGGGTGAGGTGCGGATCGATTCACTGGCGATATCGGCGGGCGTCAGATAGGCACGCCGGGCGAAGATCTGCATCGCACCGACATCGAACGGCGCCAGGAACACCGCACCGGCCGCTTCGAATCCAGCATCGAAGGTTGTCGCAAGATAGTTATCCATCACGCAATCGGTCTCGGCCAGATCCGTGAACAGATAGGGCGCATTCAGCAACCCGAATTCCGGCAGCAAAAGCGACGCCTCGACATTCGACAGCATTGCCATATCCAGCCGCCCGCGCCCCAGTTGACGCGCCATGGTCTGACCATCGCCGAGCTCGTTGTTGAAATAGACACTGAGCGTCAGATCGCCACCCGAAAGCTCGGCGACCCGGGCCGCGACCGCGTTGGCGGCGGCACCCCATGGGGTCTGTTCCGGGGCGCTCATGCCCAGCCGCAATTCGGTGGCGCCGACCGTTGCGCCGGCACACAGTGCGATTGCCGCCGTGGCAGCGAAGATGCTGGTTTTCATTGTTCCTCTCCCTTTGATTGAGCCCGGTCCTTATTGTTCCGGGCGTGGCGTCATGTCGACCGGATCAGGCCTGGCTCTCCTCCCTTGCCGATCCGGTCAGCAGGTGGTCTTCGTAAGTGTCTCGCAGTTGGGTCTTCAGAACCTTTCCAGTTGCGCCCAGCGGCAAGGCATCAACAAAAACGACATCGTCGGGCGTCCACCAGCGGGCGATCTTGCCGTTGAAATGGGCCAGAAGCTGCTGCGCCGTCAACGCGCTGCCCGGCTTGCGCACGGCGATCAGAAGCGGTCGCTCATCCCATTTCTCGTGCCTTGCGGCAATGCAGGCCGCCAAGGCGACTTCGGGATGGCTCATCGCGATGTTTTCAATGTCGATCGAGCTGATCCATTCGCCGCCCGATTTGATCACATCCTTGCTGCGATCGGTGATCTGCATGAAACCGTCTGGGTCTATCGTTGCGATGTCGCCGGTCGCGAACCAGCCGTCAACCTGCCCGTCTTCGCCATCCTGCCCGAAATACCCCGCCGCGACCCAGGGCCCGCGCACCAGAAGATCGCCGGATGCGGTGCCGTTATGCGGCAGCGCCCGTCCGTCTTCGTCGACGATCTTCATGTCGACGCCAAA
>JAGRMK010000559.1 GCA_020441345.1 Paracoccaceae bacterium | reverse complement strand
GCATCGCGGTGATGGTTTCAAGACCGGTGTAGCGGCCGACCCCGTGTTCGACATGCACCACCAGATCGCCGGGGGTCAGGCCCTGCGCCTCGGTCAGAAAATTCTCGGCGCGTTTCTTGCGCTGCGTCCGCACCAATCGCTCGCCCAGCACGTCCTGTTCCGAGATCACCACCAGATCGGGCGTCACGAAACCCGCGTCCAGCGGCCAGACAGCCAGATGCACCGCGCCCTTGCCCTTGAGTTCGCGCGCATCCACCACCGGTCGCGCATCGGTCAGACCGTGCTCGGCCAGAAGCCCCGACAGGCGCTCTGACGCGCCTTCGGTCCACGACGCGACCAGCACCGCGCGGGTCTGCCGCTCGGTCTGAATGTGGTCGCGCAAAGCTTGGAAGATGTTGACGTTTTCCTGCTGGCGTTCCAGCGAGAAATTGCGCCCGGCGCGGCCCTGGGCGTCAAGAACACCGGGTCCGGGTGGCTGGCGCAGGGGTGAAAGCTGGATCACCCGCTGGTGGCGCAGCGCCGCCGCCCAGCCCGCATCATCGAGATAAAGCGTCGTTGGCGGCGCGGGTTTGTAGACGGTGTCGATACGGCCCTTGGCGTTCATCGCCTCGCGGCGGTTGTCGTATTGGTCGGCGATGGTTTCCCAGCGCGCCGCCCGCACCGCCTCGGTCTGGTCGTCCAGCAGAACGCTGGCGTTCGGCACGTAGTCGAACAGGGTTTCCAGCCGGTCATGGAAGAACCCCAGCCAATGCTCCATCCCCTGTTGCTTGCGGCCCACACTGACCGCCTCGTAGAGCGGGTCATCGGTGCCCGCCGCGCCGAATTCGACGCGGTAGTTCTGGCGGAACCGGGCGATGGAGGCATCGTCGAGAATCACCTCGGACGCGGGTGCCAGCTCCAGCCGGTCCAGCTTGCCGGTGGTGCGCTGGCTGGCCGGGTCGAAATGCCGCAACCCGTCCAGCACATCGCCAAACAGGTCGAGCCGCACGGGCTCGGCATTGCCCGGCGGAAAGATATCGATGATCCCGCCGCGCACCGCGAAATCGCCGTGATCGGTAACTGTCGGACTGGGGGAATATCCCATCCGCGCCAGATAGCCGCGCAGAGCCTCTTCGTTCACCTGTCGTCCGACCTCGGCGACAAAGGACGAGGCGCTAACGGTCTCGCGCGAGGGCAGGCGCTGCATGGCGGCATTGAGCGTGGTCAGCAGAACGAAGGGGCCCGGCACCCCCTGCACCAAACCCGCCAACGTGGCCATGCGCAAAGCCACGATGTCGGGATTGGGCGAAACGCGGTCATACGGCAGGCAATCCCAGCCGGGCAGGGTCAGCACGACAAGGTCGGGCGCAAAGAACGCCAGCGCGTTGCGCATCGCCTCGAGCCGTTTGTCGTCGCGCGCGACATGGATCACCGGCGCGCCGGTCTTTGCGACCTCGCGGCGGATCAGTTCGGCGTCAAACCCTTCGGGCGCGCCGCCCAGCAACAGGCGTTCGGATCCCATGCGTCTCGTCCTTGAATGCTCGTTATCGACCCATCAACGGGATCGACAGGTTGTGCCAGGTGCCCCACATCGTCGTGATCAGGATCGCCAGCAGCCCGATGGCCTGCAACCCCAACCGGTGCAACGTCAGTTTGCGGGTCAGGGCGGCACCGGCCAGCGGGTCCGCGACCAGCCTGTTCGCCAGTCTCAGGCCGATCGCCGCGGCGATGGTCATCGGCAACAGCAACAGGGTCATCGCCTGCGCCAGTTCGGCGCCGTAGCCAAAGCCAAGCACCGCCAGCGCGCTGAGCACCCCGGCCCAAAACGCCACCAGCCAGACGCCCGAACTGTGCATGATCTGCACCCTGCGGCGGGCCTGGATCAGGGTCAGCGCCTCAAGATCGGCCAGCGCCTGCCCGCCCCTGCGGCGTGCGCGCAGCACCATGTCAAAGGGCACGCCGATGATGAAATGGGTCAGGTTCGACCAGCCGACGGCAACGGCGATCCAGAACCAGATGTTCGAAAACGACCGCAGGTCGATTGTCGAGAAGACCGTTGAATAGAAATCCACGCCGATACCCCTGCCACGAGCCCCCTGATTAACGCCGATGCGCGCCGGGGCCAAGCGCCGATCCGCGCCTTGCGGGTCTTGAGGTCGCGGCGGCGGCGTGGCACCAAGGCCCAGCCTTATCGGAGGATGCCCATGCCCGTCCACACCCCCGCCCCCTTCCCCGCCGCGCGTCTGCGCCGGATGCGCCGCACGCGGGCATTGCGTGACCTTGTCGCCGAGCATGCCGTAACCGCCGCCGATCTGATCTGGCCGG
>JAGRMK010000558.1 GCA_020441345.1 Paracoccaceae bacterium | reverse complement strand
ACAAGACCATCGCCATCGAATCGGGCGCCCATTTCGAGGGGTCCGTTCAGCGACAGGATGACCCGCTGGCGACCAGCCAGCAGGCACCGCAGCGTCAGGCCGCAACGCCGTCGTCGTCGCCGACCGCGTCCCCGAGCGCGGCCAGCCATGGCGCTCCGTCGGCTCCGCAGCCAAGTGCAGCCCCGACGCAGGCGTCGCGTCCGATGCCGTCTGAGCCGGCGCCAGCGCAACGCCCGGCCGCGCCGAAGCCGCCGGTCGATACCAAGAAAGCCGCTCAGTAAGCGTAGCGTTTCGACGTGGACATGAAAACAGGGGGCCGGATCGGGCCCCCTGTTTGCGTTTCGACCCGTCTGCCGCGGTCAACCTTCTTTGGGAAGCAGGCGGCGATAGAGATGCCAGCTGGCGTGGCCGAAGACCGGCAGAACCAGAAACAGCCCCAGGAACAGAGGCACCATTCCCGCGAACAGGCCCAGGGCGATGATCGCCGCCCAGATCAGCATGACCACCGGGTTTGCCGCAACGCAGGAAAAACTGGTGATCATCGCGGTGATGAAATCGACCTCGCGATCCAGGATCAGCGGCAGGCTGACCACGGTCAGAGCATAGAACATGGTCGCCATGACCCCGCCAATCGCCGAGCCGACCAGAAGCATGATCAGCCCGTTGGACGTCAGCAACATCGACCAGCTGGATTCGGTTATCGGTTGCAGGCCAAAGAACAGCGCAAAGATGGTATGCGCAAGGAATACCCAGAACATGAACACCAGCATGACGAACATCGCCATCGACGGAACCTGGCGGTCCTTTTGGGCAAACACGACGCCGACCACCGACCCCAATCCCAAGGCGTCGCCGCGTTCCAGGCGGCGGCTGACCTCGTAAAGGCCGGTTGCGGCGAAGGGCGCGAGGATCGGAAAGCCGACGGCAATCGGGATGAACCAGTATTCGGCGGTCGATGCGGCAAAGATCGCATACATCAACATCCCGCCCAGAACATATACCGCGCTGAACAGGATGCCATAGAGCGGCGCGCGCGCGAAATCGCGCAGCCCGAGGCGCAGCACGTCCTTGAGGTCGCCGGTGGTGACGCGGGACGGGGCGGGGATGACGGATGGTGGGGCGTGGTCTTGTGATGTGTCTGACATGGATCCTCCCTGGGGTCTTTCGCGCGCCCGCGAAGGCTAGCACAGCCCGCGCGTCGCGCAATCGGCTAGCGCCAGGAAATCGACATGTCAGACTGAAGTTTCAGCGGCTGCAACAGGATCCGGGTCACAAGGGCCGATCGCGAGCCGGTTTTGCGCGTGGTTTGTCACCACCATGAGCGCGGGGTTGAACTGGTGTGGTTAATTGACGGTCGGCGCGTTGGTGGGGGGGAGAGGCGACCACCTTGCCAACGCTTTGCGCCCCGGTTCGGGATATGGGGAACTCTTGCTGGTGTTTTCCCCTGAGATCGCGGCGCCACTTGCGCGACACTGGGACCATCGCCGGGCCGTCAGGGTTTTCTTTGAACCGATTGCAAGGCCCGCCCGACCCATAGTCACAGACCCGCAAGGGGATCCAGCATCTACCGGAGGAAACGGCCATGTTCGCCACGCAACACGACACAAACACGGCCGAAGCCTGGCTGGCCGATCTTGACGCCATCGCGCGGATCGAAGGGGCCCTGGCCCGCCGCACGCGCGCCGCACCGCGCAATCCGCAGCCGGATTTCAGCCGCCTGGCGCGATTCTTGCCGGGACTGAAGCTCTGATCAATCCTCGGATTGCGCGTCGGCGCGGCTTTTGCCCGAGGCATCCATCGCCAGCGTCGCGGCCATGAAC
>JAGRMK010000557.1 GCA_020441345.1 Paracoccaceae bacterium | reverse complement strand
CCGGAACGATCAGGATCGGCTCGGCCTGTACCGTGTCGGTCTGGGGCGCGTATTGGATCAGCTCGAAGAGATCGTTGCGGAACACCACCTCGCCCGGCGTGCAGGCGAGATCCTTGCCAATCTGAAAGCCCTCGGGTGCCGGTTCATGGATCTGGGCAACGGTGTTTACGAAATCATGCACGGCGTTGCGTGCACCCTCTGCCAGGTTCTTGCCCTTGCTCTTGCGCGTTTCCTCGATGATCTCGGGGTTGAGGGCGGGAAAATTGGACGGCGACACAAGATCCAGAATCTGCCTGGCCATGAAGCGGGTTCTATCCGCATCTTCGGGGCGTAAACCGCGTAGATGGTCGGTTGCATAATCCCACCAGTCCTGCATGGCCAGGAAGCCTTGCTGCATGGTTCTGAACGGTGGCTTGTCCCATCCGGGGTGTTGGAACCGGTGATCATAGGCTTTCGGTGCAAAGGCCGACCCGGCGTCCGGTTGCGACCAAAGCGACTGCGCCATCAGTTTCGCCATGTTTTCTTGCGCGCGCTCGACCAGTTCAAGCTGGCGGCCCGGTGCCCTGGCCAGATGCAGGGCCCAATCGCTCCAGGCTTCGATAAAGGCGTGGGGCGACACACCGGCAGACAGGTAAGCGACCGCTGCCCGCGACGCGCGATCCAGGTTTTCATGCTGATGCGCCGCTCTTGATCTGGCTGCGGGTTGTGTCGCGGCTTCGATTTTGGCGGGAAGCTGGACCTGCTGCGCGTCTTTCGCGGCGGTCTCGGGTTGCGGCATGCGCTGGGTCATCTGGGCCTATCCAATGCTGATATGCCCGTATCCATGATGCCCATGACTGAAGCGGCATGTGCGCAGACAAGAGCGGAAACGAGGCACGGCCACATCTTGGCAACTGTCGGTGGTGCGCGCTTTGATACAGATCAGCGTCCCCTGCCGTCTGGCTGTCTATTGGTGTTTTCCTGTTCTTTCCAAAGGCCGGTGCCCGATGGCTGACAGCCGGGGCAGGTACGCAATGAGGTTCCGTTTGACGAACGCAAGCGCCGATCCAACGCCAGAAGTCCGCGCCATTCGCGCCGAACCGGCTGCGGATGCGGTCGAAACGGGCCATTCGACAAGTGAATCACCGGATGCCCGAAGCGGCGCGGTGACGGCCTGCGATCCTTGCGTGCCCTCGGACGGCATCGTGCATGCCGTCCGGGGGGCTGTTGTGGATGTCCTTTTTGCCCGATCCGACCTGCCAGCAGTCAATTCCGCCTTGATCGTGGAGTGGGACCGGCCGACCGACCTTATTCTCGAAGTCCACAGCCATCTCGACCAGAAGACGGTCCGGGCGGTGGCATTCCAGTCGACGGCGGGCCTTGCCCGCGGCGTTTCGGTTCACGCCACCGGCGAGCCAGTCACCGTGCCCGTGGGCGAAGCCGTTCTTGGGCGTCTTCTGGATGCGGTTGGCAATCCGCAAGACAACGGGCCGGGCTTGCCAGAAGAGACGCCGCGGCGGTCGATCCACGCGCTGCCACCGCTTCTGAGAACCCAGACCAGCGCCACGGAGGTCTTCGAGACGGGGATCAAGGTGATCGACCTGCTGACTCCGCTGGCGCAGGGTGGCAAGGCCGCGATGTTCGGCGGCGCGGGGGTGGGCAAGACCGTCCTGGTGATGGAACTGATCCGTGCGATGGTCGAAAATTATGAAGGCATCTCGGTTTTCGCGGGTGTTGGCGAGAGATCGCGCGAAGGGCACGAACTGTTGACCGAAATGCGCGGGTCGGGCGTGCTGGACCGCACCGTGCTGGTGTACGGCCAGATGAATGAACCGCCCGGTGCG
>JAGRMK010000067.1:6532-8191 GCA_020441345.1 Paracoccaceae bacterium | reverse complement strand
CGCGAATGCCGGTCATGATGAAGGCGTGATGGATGCGATCCGCCGCGAAGGCGTTCTTGAGGGTGCGCACCATCGCCTCTTGCCCGATCAGATCGGCAAAGGTTTCGGGGCGATATTTGCGTGCTAGAACCTGATAGGTCTGACTCATGGGCGTCCTTTCGGCCCTGACACTAGGCACAGCCGTCCCCGCCGTCCAGACCCGCCCCTCATCTGTCCGGGAAATATCCCTGGCAGGAACCCGACGCGCGCCCCGTGCAAGAAACCGCGCGGCCAGATGTCACGCTGGCCAGGTTTTTGCGACCATCGTCAGCACGTCATACTGCGCGACGACCTCACCCTTCTGGTTGGTCACCTGACTGTCCCAACGCACCTCGCCGTGATCGGCATTGCCGCGTGGGTTGATCTCTTTGCAGGTCAGGCGCACGCCCAGCGTGTCGCCCGGATAGACCGGCGTCAGGAAGCGAAGGTTGTCGACCCCGTAATTGGCCAACACCGGGCCCGGATCGGGTTGCACGAACAGGCCCGCCGCGAAGCTGACGATCAGATAGCCATGCGCCACGCGCCCGTCGAAAAACGGGTTCGCGCGCGCCGCGTCTTCGTCCATATGCGCATAGAACGTGTCGCCGGTGAAGCCCGCGAAATGCTCGATATCGTCCAGCGAGATCTGGCGCGTTGCCGTGACCAGTTGATCGCCCACGCGCAGCTCGGCCAGCGACTTTCGGAACGGGTGGATGTCGTCGCGGGTCGGCGCGCCGTCGATCCAGCGCCCGGTGACCGCAGACAACAGCGCGGGAGCGCCCTGCACCGCGGTGCGCTGCATGAAGTGTTTCACGCCCCGCACACCGCCCATTTCCTCGCCGCCGCCGGCCCGGCCGGGGCCGCCATGCACCAGATTCGGCAAGGGCGCACCATGCCCGGTCGAGGTCTTGGCGCTGACCCGGTTACCCAGCAGGATACGCCCGTGGAACGGCGCCATGCCGATCACCGCCGCCTCGGCCACCGCCGGATCGTTGGTGAACACCGAGGCCGCCAGCGACCCCTTGCCGCGATGCGTCAGGGCTACGGCTTCGTCGAGGTCGTCATAGGGCATGACCGTACTGACCGGGCCAAAGGCCTCGACATCATGCACCGCCCGCGCCGAACCCGGCTTGTCGCAATACAACACCACGGGGTTCAGGAACGCGCCCGCATCGGGGTCGCCGGAAACGACCGTCACCGCATCGGGGTTGCCGACCACGATCTCGGCGTCGGCCGAAAGATCGCGGATCCGTTCCCGCACCTCTGCGCGCTGCGACAGGCTGGCCAGCGCACCCATGCGCGCCGCCTCGTCACCCGGCAGGCCGACGCCCGTCCTGGCCAATTGCGCGCCCAATGCCTCGATAACCGGCTGAACCTGGTCGCGTGGCACCATGACGCGGCGGATCGCGGTGCATTTCTGCCCCGCCTTCACCGTCATCTCGCGCGTCACTTCCTTGATGAACAGGTCGAATTCGGGCGTTCCAGCCACCGCATCAGGCCCCAGCACGGCGGCGTTCAGGCTGTCGGCCTCCATCGTGAAGCGGGTGGATTCGGCGATGATCCGCGGGTGCGCCTTAAGCATCCGCCCGGTCGCCGCCGAGCCGGTGAAGGTCACCACGTCCTGCCCGGTCACATGATCCA
>JAGRMK010000067.1:2596-6408 GCA_020441345.1 Paracoccaceae bacterium | reverse complement strand
CCCCGCCAGCAGAGTCGGCGCGAGTTTTTCCAGCATCCCCCAACAGGGAAAGTTGAACGCATTGATATGCACCGCGACGCCCTGCAGCGGGGTCAGGATGTGCTGCGCGGAAAAGCTGCCATCCTTGGACAGCGGTTGCAGATCGCCTTCGACAAGCGTGCGGGTGTTGGGCAATTCGCGCCGTCCCATGCCCGAATAGGCGAAGAGGGTGTGAATCCCCCCCTCGATATCGACCATCCCGTCGCGCGGCGTGGCGCCGGTGGCCAGGGACAATGCGTGAAACGCGTCCTTGTGGTCGTTCAGCGCCTTGCCCAATGCCTTGAGCATTTCGGCGCGCTGGTGAAAGGTCATCGCCCGCAGCGCCCCGCCCGCGCGGCGCCCATGATCCAGCGCGGCGGCCATGTCGAGGCCGCTCGCGTCGATCGTCGCAACGACCGCTCCGGTGCCCGCGTCGCGCAGCGCGGCCCCCTCGTGCGCGCCTTCTTTCCATTCACCGCAGATGTAGCTTTTCAGCTTGCAGGGCGTTTGAGCGTTCATTCCGCGTCCTTTCAGATCGGCATCAGATCAGGGTCAAGTCGGCGAGATGGGTCTCCACCGCCGCCGTCCAGTCGGCCAGCAGGGCCTCGTTCGTGCGATGGCGCAGGCCCAGCCGCGACAGCCGCTCGAAGCGGGCCGAATTGGCCGCGCCGAACCCGGCGGCGACCCGCGGGCGCCAATAGGCGATGCTGGATTCTGCGGCTTCGTGGCCTTCCTCGCTCGTTACCAGATGCGCCAGCCCTTCCAGCCCCAGTTCGGCGTGGCGGGCCTCGATCGGAGCGATGGCGCGGAACACTTCGGCCAGCGGCTGATAGCTGACCTGCGCCATTTCCCCGATCTGCACCTTGGCTGCCAGGCCCTGCAACACGTTCATCACCACGGCATCCACCCAGCCTTCGAGCGGGTAGTGGAATACCGACAGGCGCATGTCGCCCCCCTGCCGCGTCGCGCCGATGTCAGCGTCACGCGCCAGCCGCGCGGCCCAGGGGTGCACGCCTTCGTAAAGCGCCGTATCGACGCCGAACTCGGCCATGATCTTCAGCACGCGCTCGGCGTGATCGGCCTTTTCCAGCACGATCCGCGCCGCTGCGATGCGGCTCTTGATGCCGGGCGCGTCGTTGATCGTGTCCGCAAACCCGGCCGAGGCCGCCAGTTCGCTGTCCACGAAAGACGCCATCAGCCGCAGCAATTCGCCGCGATACCGCGCGGGCACGTTGCCCGGTGAGCTCAGCTTGCCACCGTGGGCCAGGTAGTCTTCGATCGACATGTCGGTCATGATGGGCCCCTTATTGATCGTAGCTGACGACAACCTTGTCGCTGAGCGGATAGCACTGGCAGGTCAGGACATAGCCCTGTTTGACCTCGTAATCCTCGAGCGCGTGGTTGGTGTGCATTTCGACATCGCCTTCCAGAACCTTTGCGCGGCAGGTCGAACAAACCCCCGCCTTGCAGGCGTAGGGCGCGTCCATGTTGTTGCCCAGCGCCGCCTCCAGCAGGCTCTCGCCCGATTTCGGCATGCGGAAGGTCCGCGTCGCACCGTCCAGCGTCACGGTCGCCTCGCAGGCCTCGCCGCTGTCGGCGGATTTGCTGACCGCCTTGTGGCGCGCGCGGCCCGGCTGGCCGCTGGCGAAAAGTTCGAACTTGATCTGGTCATCGCCCAAACCATGCGCCTTCAGACTGCGCGCGATGGTCAGCATCATCGGTTCGGGTCCGCAGATGAACGCCACGTCCACATCCGCCGGATCGACCCAATGGGTGAACAGCGCGGTCATCTTGTCTTCGTCTACCAGCCCGGTGAACAGGTCGATTTCCTGCCCCTCGGCCTCCAGCACATGAATCACCGAGAAACGGCCCAGAAACAGGTTCTTGAGATCCTCCAACTCCTCGCGGAACATGATCGAGGACATCTGCTTGTTGGCATAGACCAGCGTGAACTGCGATTTCGGCTCGCGCGTCAGGACAGTTTTCAGGATCGACAGAACCGGCGTGATCCCCGACCCGCCGGCGAACCCCAGATAGGTCCGCCCCTTCGCCGGATCCAGAGGCACGTGGAAATTGCCCATCGGCGGCATCGCCTCCAGCATCGCTCCGGGGGCCAGGGTCTCGTTCGCCCAGGTGCTGAACGCGCCGCCATCGACGCGCTTGATGCCGACCTTCAGCAGGCCCTCGTCCAGCCCCGCGCAGATCGAATACGACCGGCGCAGTTCTTCGCCGTCGAACTCGCGGCGAAAGGTCAGATACTGGCCCTGGATGAAGGCGAAACGCTCGGCGTCTTCTGGGCGGGGGCGCAGCGAGACGACCACCGCATCGCGGGTGTCGTGCTGCACATCGGTCACTTCAAGCGGCAGGAAACGGGCCATGCGGACACCTCAGATGCATTTGAAATAGTCGAAGGGTTCAAGACAGTCCTTGCAACGGTAACTGGCCTTGCACGGGGTCGAGCCGAACTGGCTGACCTTTTCGGTCTCGGTCGAACCACAGCGCGGGCACGCCACTTTCAGATTGTCGCCCGCCATCCGCGCGATGCGCCCGGCCAGCACCCCGTCAGCGGCGGTGCCGTCGATCGGCGGGGCGATCCCGTAAGCCTTCAGCGCCTCGCGCGCCTCCGGCTTGATCCAATCAGTCGTCCAGGGAGGCGACAATTGGCGCACCAGCCGCACGTCCTCGATACCGTTGTCGCGCAGCTTCTTCTCGATCTCGAAATTGATCACGCTGGTCGCGGGGCAACCCGAATAGGTCGGGGTGACAGTGACCACCAGCGTGCCGCCTTCTTCGGCGACATCGCGGATGATCCCCAGATCGGTCAGGCTGATCACCGGGATCTCGGGGTCAGGCACCTCGCCCAACCAGTCCCAGACCTGCTGGATGCGCGTGCTCATGGCCTCACCACTTGGCGTCGGGATAGGCGCGCTGCAACCACTGCATCGAGGTCAACAGATGCCCCATATGCTCGGAATGCCGGCCCTGCTTGCCGCCCCGATGGGCGAACGTCCCGTCGGGCCGGGTCAGCGTGGCCTCGGTCAGCACCTGGTCCAACGTCGCATCCCAGGCCGCGCGCAGGCTCTCGGGCGCGGGCATGATCCCGGCCTCGGCCAGCCGCGCGTCCACCGCATCTCCAAGGAACATCTCGCCGGTATAGGACCACAGCGCGTCCAGCGCCTTCTGCATCCGCGCATGGCTTTCCTCGGTGCCGTCGCCCAGCCGGATCACCAGGTCCGCCGAGCGTTCGACGTGATAGGCCACTTCCTTGCCAGCCTTAACCGCGATCTCGGCGATCCGGGCATCCGTGGACCCTTCCAGCGCCTTCAACATCGGCAGATGCCAGGCATCGAACAGGAACTGCCGCATCAGGGTTTGGCCAAAATCGCCATTCGGGCGCTCGACCAGCAGGATGTTGTGAAAATCCCAGGCGTCGCGGCGGAATGCCAGCGCGTCGGCGTCGCGCCCCGCGCCCTCGACCTCACCGGCAAGGCCCAGCCAGAGCTGCGTCTGCCCGATCATGTCCAGCGCCATGTTGGCCAGCGCGATATCCTCTTCCAGAACCGGCGAATGCCCGCACCATTCCGATACCCTATGCCCCAGGATCAAGGTGTTGTCGCCCAGTCTTGTCAGCCCGGTAAACAGATCGCTCTCGGGTGCTGCGTCTGCCAGCGGCGCCCGCCCGGTCCCCGCCGCAGCCTTGGCCAGCGCCTCGGCGTCGGGGGTCATCATGTCTCCCTGCGCCGGCATCACATATGCCCCACTTCGTCGGGAATGTCGTAAAAGGTCGGGTGGCG
>JAGRMK010000067.1:1402-2591 GCA_020441345.1 Paracoccaceae bacterium | reverse complement strand
TAGACCTTGGCGTTCGACGGCTCGAACAGCGGTCCCTTGTCGGACGGTGCCGAGGCGGTGATCTCGGACGAGGGCACCACCCAGATGCTCACGCCCTCATTGCGCCGCGTGTAGACATCGCGCGCATGACGGATCGCCAGCTCGGCGTCGGGCGCATGCAGGCTGCCCACATGCCGGTGATTGAGGCCATGCTGACCCCGGATAAACACTTCCCAAAGCGGCCATTCGTTAGACATGACACATCCCTTTCATCTTGCCCCAAAATACTCTGGGGGTGAATTCGGCGAAGCCGAAGAGGGGGTGAAACCCCCTGCCTCGATTATTCTGCGGCCACCCGGGCGGCCTTGCGCCGCGCGGCGGATTTGCGGGCATGGGCCATCAGCCCGTCACGGAACCACGCGCCGTCGTTCCAGGCCTTCTGGCGGGCTTCCATGCGGTCGGTGTTGCACGGGCCGTTCCCCTTGAGAACCTCGTAGAATTCGGACCAGTCGGGTTCTGCGAAATCCCAGCCGCCCTTTTCCTCGTTCCAGGCCAGGGTCTCGTCGGGGATCGTCAGGCCCAGGTAATGCGCTTGTGGCACGGTCTGATCGACGAATTTCTGCCTCAGCTCGTCGTTGGTGTTGATCTTGATCTTCCAGGCCATCGACTGCGTGGAGTGCACCGAGTCCTTGTCCGACGGGCCGAACATCATCAGCGACGGATACCAGAACCGGTTCAGCGCATCCTGTGCCATCGCCTTTTGCTCGGGCGTGCCCTGCGCCATCACGCGGATCAGGTCATAGCCCTGCCGTTGGTGGAACGATTCTTCCTTGCAGATGCGGATCATCGCACGCGAATACGGGCCGAAAGAGGTGCGCTGCAACGGCACCTGGTTCATGATCGCCGCACCATCGACCAGCCAGCCGACCGCGCCGATATCGGCCCAGTTCAGGGTTGGATAGTTGAAGATCGACGAATACTTCATCTTGCCTGACAGCAGTTGCTCGGTCAGGTCGTCACGGCTGACGCCCAGCGTTTCGGCCGCGCAATACAGATACAGCCCGTGCCCGGCTTCGTCCTGCACCTTGGCCAGCAGGATCGCCTTGCGCTCCAGGGTCGGCGCGCGGGTGATCCAGTTGCCCTCGGGCAGCTGGCCCACGATTTCCGAATGCGCGTGCTGGCCGATCTGGCGGATCAGCGTCTTGCGATA
>JAGRMK010000067.1:0-1393 GCA_020441345.1 Paracoccaceae bacterium | reverse complement strand
TCGGGCATCCAGTCCTTGGGTTCGATCTTTTCGCCCGCGTCGATGCGCGCCTGAAACGCTGCGAGCAGCTCAGGATCGTCGTTCGTCGCCTCGGATTTCACCATCTGTGCATACATGACATGATCTCCCAAAGGTCAGCGGCGCAAAAGCCGTGACAGCCAGTTTGTGTTTTTGGTCGGCGCAACCCGGGCCGGTGCCAAGGGCTCGCCATCGGCGCCATAAACTTCGTCGTCATCCCCAAGCACTCGTGCCCCAAGATCCTGCGCGATCCGCGCCATCCGCTGGATCAGGTCTGCGGGCGGGTTGGGGGTTCGGATTTCGCCGTGATACCACATCAGGCCCCACCAGTCGCCCGAGGACACCTTGACCCCAAAGCCACCCGGTGCCCCGACGTCCAGCACCACCACACCGGCTTCACGCACCGGGAAAGGGACCAGATCGGCCTGTTGCCCGGCATAGTCCTGCCATTCGGCCAGCGTGATCTGCGGATCACCCAGATCATGCCAACAGGCACGCCGCGAGATATGCAGATCGTATCCCATCAGACCCGTTCCATGATCAGGGCGATGCCCTGACCGACGCCCACACACATCGTGCAGAGCGCATAGCGCCCGCCCGTGCGGTGCAATTGCCACATCGCCGTGCCGACCAGACGCGCGCCGGACATGCCCAGCGGATGCCCCAGCGCGATCGCGCCGCCCATCGGGTTCACGCGCGGGTCGTCGTCGGCAACCCCCAGATCACGCAGCACCGCAAGCCCTTGTGCCGCAAAGGCCTCGTTCAGCTCGATCACATCCATCTGGTCGATGGTCAAACCTGTGCGCGCCAAGAGCTTGCGCACCGCCGGCACCGGCCCCGCGCCCATCACGCGCGGCTCGATCCCGGCGGCGGCCATGCCGACCACCCGCGCGCGCGGTGTCAGGCCCTGCGCCCGCGCCGCCGCTTCCGAGGCCACGATCAGCGCCGCCGCGCCGTCATTGACGCCGCTGGCGTTGCCCGCCGTCACCGACAGATCGGGGCCGTTGATGCCGCGCAACTTGGCCAACCCTGCCGCATCGGTCTGCGGCCGCGGGTGCTCGTCGGTATCGACGATCACCGGGTCGCCCTTGCGCTGCGGAATGGTCACCGGCGCGATTTCATCGGCAAACAGGCCCGCCGCATGCGCCGCTGCCCATTTCTGCTGGCTGCGCAGCGCCATCGCGTCCTGATCTGCGCGCGACACCCCCCAATCGGCGGCCACGTTGTCGGCGGTCTGGGGCATCGAATCGACGCCAAACTGCTTTTTCATCGCCGGATTGATGAACCGCCAGCCGATCGTGGTGTCATAGACCGCATTGTCGCGGGAAAAGGCGGTGGTGGCCTTGGGCATCACGAAGGGCGCGCGGCTCATGCT
>JAGRMK010000556.1 GCA_020441345.1 Paracoccaceae bacterium | reverse complement strand
TTGCCGCACCCGGATTCGCCAACCAAGCCGAAGGTGCGGCCAGCGGAAACGTCAAAGGAAATATCATCGACGGCAAAGACCGGCGTATGGCGACCCAGCAAGCCGCCGCTTGCCGCCGCGACATCGGTGCGCAGATTGCGGACGGACAGATAGGGCTGGCTGGTTTGTTCGGTGTGGGGCGCGTCGCCGTCGCGCGCGACGGTGGCGGGGGCAAGGGCGCGCTCGCCGCTTTGCGACACGAAACAGGCCGCGGAATGCCCCGGTTCAAGCTGAACCATCTGCGGCAGGCGGGTTTGGCATACCGGTTGGGCGACGCTGCATCGTGGATGAAACGCGCAGCCATTGGGAAGCCGCGCGGGCAACGGGGGTTGCCCCGGAATGGCCGGCAAACGCGCGTCATCCCCGCTCAGTTTCGGGACGGCGCGCAGCAAGGCGACGGTATAGGGATGCAAAGGCGCGGTCAGCACCTGCCCCACCGGGCCGCTTTCGACCAGACGCCCGCCATACATGACCACCACATCGTCGCACAGTTCGGCCACCACGCCGATGTCATGGGTGATCATGATGATCGCAATACCAAGCTGATCGCGCAACTCGACCAGCAGCCGCAGGATCTGCGCCTGAATCGTCACGTCCAGCGCCGTCGTGGGTTCATCGGCGATCAAGAGCTTGGGCTTGTTGGCCAGGGCAATGGCGATAACGACCCGCTGGCGCATCCCGCCCGAGAACTCGTGCGGATAGTTGTCAATCGTGCGCTCGACATCCGGGATGCCAACCTGTCCCAGCAATTCCAGCGCCCGGGCGCGTGCCACATAGCGCGGCACACCATGCACAAGCAGGGCTTCGACAATCTGGTCACCAACCCGCATCACCGGATTAAGCGCGGATTGCGGATCCTGGAACACCATGGCGATGTCCTTGCCGCGGATCTCGCGCATCTCGGCTTCTGGCAGGTCCAGCAGATTGCGCCCTTCCAACAGCACGCGCCCCTGACGCACCCAACCCGGCGCGCGCAGCAGGCGCAGGATCGACCGCGCGCACACCGATTTCCCAGAACCGGATTCGCCGACGATGCCCAGAACGCGACCGCCCCCGACCGAGAAACTCACGTCGCGCACGGCATCGACATAGGCGAGTTTGGCGCCGAATGCCGTGGTCAGGTTCTCGACCTGCAGCAACGGCAAAGAGGATGGGGTTTCAGGATGTGTCATGCGCGGTTCACCGCCTCGTTCAAGGCATCGGCCAACAAGCTGAACGCAAGGGCCAGCAACATCAGGATCAGTGTCGGTCCGACCACAAAGGAAGGCGCGCGGGTAAGATAGCGCATGCCGACGTTCAGAATCGTGCCCAGCGACGGCTCGGGCGGCTGCAAGCCAAGGCCAACGATGCTGAGCGCCGCCTCGATAAAGATAGCGGCGACAACGAAAATCGCGCCTTGCACGATGGTCGGTTCGGCGGCGTTGGGCAGAATGTGACGCACCATGATCTTCCAACGCCTAACGCCAAGCGTGCGCGCCGCGATCACGTATTCCCGCTGCATCTGCGATAAAAGCGTGGCCCGCGCCAATCGGCCAAAAGCGGGCAGCCCGGTGATGGCGATCGCGATCAGCAACGCCGTCCAGCCCGCGCCGATGATCACCACAATGCAAATGCCCAAGATCAGCCCCGGAAACCCGGCGATGACATCCAGAATCCGCTGCACAAACGCGCCCAAGGTCGCAGAGATCGCCCCCAGCAGACCCAACAACGTGCCGATAATCATGCTGAGGGGCACGGCGGTAAACACAAGGCTCAGGTCGGTGCGTAGCCCATAGATGCTGCGCACAAGAATGTCGCGGCCCAGTTCGTCAGTCCCCAACGGATGCGCCAGCGACATGGGCGCCAGCGAATTGCGGGTTTGCAGATCATAACCACCCGGAAAAATCAGCGGCGCCAGCAATGCCACGCCCACCAGCGTGATCAGCAAGCCCAACGCGATCACTCCCTTGGGGCGGGTGAGCGCGAGCAGATAACGCTCCACGGTCGGGTTAAGCCGTGACCCGCGCCCAGTGTCTTGTGGTGTTGATGCCGTCATCTGTTACCCCTCCAACCGGATGCGCGGATCCAGCGATGCCAGCACGATTTCTGATAAAAGCTGAAGCAAAACGGCGACAATCACGGCCCCCAGGATCAGGGCCTGCAAAACGTAGTAGTCCCGGCTTTGAACACTATAGACCGCCAAAGCACCCAAGCCATTACGGGCAAAGATCGCTTCGATCACGATGGCGCCGGCGACCAGATCACCGATCCTGAGGCCGATCGCGACCACGGCGGGGCCCAGACTGTTGCGCAGCACGTGGCGGCGGGTGATTTGCCCCGGCGGCACGCCCTTGGCCCGCGCAAGGTCGACGAAATCCTCGCCCCGCGTGGCGCGCATCGACGTTTGCAGCAATCGCGCAACGATGGCGGCTTGCGGCAAGGCCAGGGCGAAGGCCGGCAAGATCAGATATTGCAGGCCCAGCCACGGGTCGCGCAGAAGGCTGTATTCGCCGGACACGGGTAAAATCGGGAACACGATCCCCAAAAGCAGGATCAACACCAGCCCGGTCAGAAACGGCGGCGTTGCCAGAAACAAAGTCGTCACGACATCGAGCACCGCGCGGCCAAACCGCGAGCGGTCCGTCCCTGCCAGAATGCCCAGGATAAGACCCATGGCAATCATCAGGATCGCCGCCAGAATCGCCAGCTCCAATGTCGACCCCATCCGATCCACAATCACCGTGGAAACCGGGCGGCGCATGACAAAGGACTCGCCCAGATCGCCCCGAAAGACGCCGCTCAACCAACTCAGGTATTGCTGGATGAGCGGCGCATTGAGGCCGAGCAGTTCGCGCACGGCCTCCAGTTGCTCAGGGGTTGCGTCCGATCCCGCCACGGTCACGGCCGGATCACCCGGCGCCAACCGTGGCAAGATGAATGCAATCACTGAACTCACCAGCGCCACCGCGCAAACCGAAGGCAGTTTGCGCAACAGAAAGCGCCACATGCGATCAGTTCTCCAGCGTCGCACCCGAGAGCAGCAAATGCCCCCGTCGTGACAGGCCAACGCCGCTGACCGAATTGGAAATCACGCTCAGACCGGAAGACTGAACCAACGCCAGAGTGAACGCCTGATCGATCATGTAGGCCGACAAGGCCTCGACCGCGGCCGCTGTTTGCGCGGTGGTTGTCGCGGCTTCGACGGCCATGCGCAGGGCTTCGTATTCGGGCGTCCAGAATTGCGACGGGTTCCCGGCACGCAACGACGGCAGGGAGCTGAGCAGCGTCGCGGACCCGAAACCGACCTGGCCATGGATCAGCGCAAAGGCTTGCCCCAGATCACCGGCGATCTGCAACTGGTCGTAGGTCGGCACATCGAGGACGTTCCCAACCGGCACCAGCCCAACCTCGCGCAGGTTGTTTTGCACGATCTCGAAAATCCCCCGGTTTGCCGGGATCGCGGGCAGGGTGATCTGGATTTCTGCCCCCGTCGCCCCGGCGGCATCGATCATCGCGCGGGCGCGGTCCGGATCATAGGCATAGGCATTCGCCAGGTCGACAGAGTAACCCGGCGACGAGGGCGACCAGAACAGGGCGGTCGGCGTGCCGGATCCGTCAAAGACCTGATCGTTGATCCGTTCGCGATCAATGGCATAGCCAACGGCACGACGAACCTCGACATTGTCGAAGGGTGGCAAGGTCACGTTGACACCCAACGGAAAGATCGCGCCGCCAGCCTGCTCGATCGTGTATTGCGGGCTGCCGGAAAACTCGATCGTGTCGCGCGGCGTCATGTTGAAGCCGACACTCGCGCGCCCGCTGCGCAGCGCCGAAATCATCGCCGTCGGGTCATTGATGACCGCAAATTCGATCTGGTCGATCTGTGCGGCATCGGCGTCGCGGTAGCCGTCATAGCGCTCGAGCATGATGCTGGCGCCGGGTGTCCAGCTGGCAAACCGATATGGACCCGTGCCGATGACCTGCGAGCCATCTTCGCGGTTGGCATAGGTTTCCTGATCGAGGATCGAGGTGTCCTCGAAAAAGTCGAAGATATTGGCAAGCGGGCTGGCAAAGCTGATCCGCAACTCGGTGTCGCTGAGGACATCAATGCTGGTGAACTCGCGCGCGATGAACCCGGTTTGCGCGGCGGTGGCCGGATCGGCGGCGGTTTCGAAGGTGAACCGAACGTCGTCGGCGGTCATCCTGCGCCCGGTATGAAAGGTCACGTCGTCGCGCAGCGTGATGTGGATCGACAGCCCGTCTTCGGCGATTTCCCAGCTGGTGGCAAGCAGCGGCTGCGGCTCAAACGTGATCGGATCGGTGACCGTGAGCGTTTCAAAGACGTTCTTCAACCATGGCAAGTTGCCGCCGCGCGTTGGCAGGATGTTGCGCGGTTGCGCATCGCCGGACTGGGCCACGGTGATGCTGGTCTGCGCCAAAGCCGTATGGGCTCCGGTCAGGGTGAGCGCCATGACCCCGGCCAACAGGCTGGTTGTCAGAGCGGAGCGTGTTTTCGTGATAACGGTCATGATATCTCCCCAAATAACATGGTGCGCGGGGCCACTGACCACCGGGCACGTCCTCTTCCCACGTTAAACCTAGCGGTCGATAGGTTTTGGAGCAAGAACTATTGTTGGTGTCAAAGGTAGCGCAGGAAAACCGCCGTCGGGGCGGTGCAAAATCCCGCCCCGGGCCCAAACCCAGCGCGTCCACTTGACCTGCTTTCCCCGGCGCTAGACCAGAGCCGGGAGTTCACGCGCGGTCGCCATTGGAGCGCCATGGCTTCAAGCAGCAATGGCGACCCGCCCCGAGATCGAAGTTTCCGGGATCTACTGTCTGACGTCAGCGCGCACCGGACAGATTTAGAGGTTTGAGCAACGGATGATTTCTGGTTCATCGAAGCCATTATGGAGCTAAGATGAACAAGACATCCGGAACATCGAAGGACGCCGCTGA
>JAGRMK010000555.1 GCA_020441345.1 Paracoccaceae bacterium | reverse complement strand
TAGACTGATCGCGGCAACGCGGCTGGCGAACGAGGCGGGTAAAGCCGTGGTGGTTTACAAGGCCGGGCGTTCGGACGCAGGCCGTCGCGCCGCTGCGGGTCATACTGGGGCACTGATGGGCGAGCGCGGGGCTTATCGAGCCGCCGTTGAACAGCTTGGTTGGGTCGATGTGGCCAATATCGAGGACCTTCTGCCCGTCGCGAATTATCTTGCGCGCTATGGCGCAGCCCGCCGAATGGGAGTCATCTCTATTTCGGGAGGGTATGGTGGTTGTGTGGCGGATGCACTGGAAGAGACCGGCGTTATCACGCTTCCCACACCGGGGCAGGCGGCGGTCGATCGGATGCGTCAGGACATACCCACGTTTCTGTCAGCATCGAACCCTGTTGATGTCGGCGGGACGCCTTTTCGCCGTGTGGGCGGCTTTGCCAATTGTCTTGACGCTTTTGTTGACGATCCGGATTTTGACGCGATCGCCGTCGCAAACACACCGCTGGTCGCGCCTTGGGGCGCCGAAGTGGTTTCGGCTGTGCTTGCCGCAACCGAACGGGCCGGCAAGCCGATTTCGGTCATCTGGCCTGCAGAGATTTTCAATGCCGAGGCCTTGGCCACGTTGCGCAAGGCCAAGGTGCCGACATTCAACCGTATCGAAACCTTCACCAATGCCGTCGTCGGCGCCGCGCATGTGGCGCGCGTGCGGGCCGCCCCTTCGCGTTTGCTGCGCGAAGGCCGCAGTGGGAGCCGGGCAGGTGCCCCTGCCGAGATCGCGGCGCTCGATGAGGTGGAAAGCAAGACGGTGCTCAAGTCCTTTGGCCTTGCGTTTCCACGCGAGTGTTTTGTGACCGCAGATGGTGGCTTGGTGCAAGCTGCGTTGGATATTGGGTATCCCGTGACGTTGAAGGGGATTGCGAAGGGCGTGGTGCACAAGTCCGACCTGGGGTTGGTTGCCGTCGCTCTGCCTGACGAAACGGCGTTGCTGGCGGCCGCCGCCGACATGCGCCAGAGCGCGAACCGCCACCGGCTGGACTTCGACGGTTTCCTCTTGGCCGAGACCGTGAAGCCTGAGGCAGAAGTGATCCTTGGTCTGGCTCTCGATCCTGAGTTTGGCCCGGTTCTGACGTTTGGTGCCGGCGGAATTCTGACGGAGTTGATGCACGATGCGGCGGTGCGCCTGCTGCCGATGGATGACGCGGAAATCGTGTCCATGATCGAGAGTTGTCGGATCGCAACGGTCCTGAAAGGAGCTCGCGGCAAACCGCCACTGGATATTGCGGGCCTCACTGAACT
The DNA here is from genome assembly GCA_020441345.1 of Paracoccaceae bacterium. Classification (GTDB taxonomy): domain Bacteria; phylum Pseudomonadota; class Alphaproteobacteria; order Rhodobacterales; family Rhodobacteraceae; genus Pararhodobacter. The sequence continues at coordinate 657 of JAGRMK010000555.1, read as the reverse complement.
GATCCGGCAGGTTGCCGATCTGGCCCCGCGCCTTGGCGATGCGTTTGCCGGGCTGGAAATCAACCCGGTGGGTGTTGGTCGCAACGGGGTCTGGCCACTGGATGCCACCGTGTTTCGGAGCGCGTCATGAACGCGGTTTCAGGACGTCGTCAAAAATTGGTGGAGCCTGCCGCTCTGCGCGGCCTGATCACCGAGTGGTTGCCGGAGGGCGGGCTTTTGGCGATTGGTGGGTTGTTCAAGCAAAATCGCCCCGTCGCCTTGGTCCGCGAAATTGTCCAAAGCGGGCGGCGCGATCTGAGGCTTGTCTCGTCGCCCGGTTCGGGGTTCGACGTGGATGTGATGATTGCGGCGGGTGTGGTCGGTGAGACCTATCTTGCCGCCGTGACGCTGGAGGATCGGATGTGTCCGTCTTTTCGTGGGGCCGTTGAGAGTGGAACGATCACCGCCCATTGCGTTGACGCATTGTCGGTGGTCGGCGGATTTTTGGCGGCGGCGAACGGTGTGCCGTTCCAGCCGGTCGCGGCATGGAAAGGGTCGGACGTTACCAAGCACAATCCTTTGATCGCGCAGATCGAATGCCCGTTTACCGGCGTGCAGCTTTACGCAACCCGCGCGATCCAACCCGATCTGGCAATTCTGCACGCGCAGGAGGGCGAT
>JAGRMK010000066.1 GCA_020441345.1 Paracoccaceae bacterium | reverse complement strand
CGGGCCAGCCGGTCGATGACCGCAACGTCATGCACCCGCAACAGCGCACTGTCGCCGGCGATGTCAGGCGCAAGAAAACCCGGTTGACCGGGATCGATGCCAAAGGTCGTGAAGGTGATGTCCTTGTCGCCACGATTCCACGGCACATTGCCGACAAAAAGCCCCATGCCCGCGATGACATCGGGGTCGGCAAAGGCCTGCAACATCCATTGTCGCGCGACATTGCTGCCTTCGGCCAGGGCGTTGGCGTCATGCGCGGAAATCATGATGTCTGCGCTGAAGAACTCATAGGGGCGCAGCGTTGCCGTTCCCATGGAGTTCATGATGCCAAGCTGCACGAACACCAGCACATTGGCAAAGGCCACGCCCGAAAGCGCCGCCATGAAGCGCCCGCGTTTATGCGTCAGTTGCAGCCAGCCAATCGGAAGCCGGCCGAAGATCCATTGCAACAGCCGGCTCATTGCCCGGCCCGCGCCACGGCCCCGGTGTCGATCCGCGCAACGGCCTCGAGCCCGACATAGCGGGCGGCGATGGCAGAAGAGTCGGCATCGAGCGCGACCAGAACGCGGATTACTCGCGCATCGGAATTGGCCGCGGCGTCATCCGAAATCAGGCCCTGCCGCCCCACAGTCAGACCGATGCTTTCCACCGTGCCGCGCAGCGACCGGCCAAGGGCAGGCGCCGCCAGTTCGACCGGCTGGCCAACCGCGACGGCGCTGATGCGATCCTGCCAGACCTCGACCTCGGCCATCATGACGCCGATATCGCCCATTTCCATGATGCCTTCGTTCGGCGGGCGTTGCCCCGGTGTGGCGTGGATATCCAGAATTGTGCCGTCGATGGGCGCGCGCACCTCGGCGCGGGCCATGTCCCGTTGCGCGCGGGTCAGTTCGGCCTCGGCCGCGGCGACGTTGAGGCTGGCCACCACGACATCGGGTTGATCGTCCAGCGCGCCGGGGGTGAAACGGGCCAGCGTCGCCTCGGCGCGCTGGACGGCGATCTCTGCGCCTTCCGCCGCCGCACGAACGCTGTCCAGCGTCGCACTGGTCGAGACGCCGCGCCCCGTCAGATCTTCGGTCCGGGCCAGCGTGCTTTCCGCCTCGCGCGCCGAGGCGCGGGCCTGATCCAGCGTAGCCTGCGCTTCGGCAAGGCTGGCGGCGATGGCGCTACGGGTCTGGGCCAGCGTTGCCTGCCGGATGGCGAGACTGGCCTCGGCCGTCAGCACCGCGCCTTCCAGCGCCTGACTGTTGTCAAGCCGGGCAACCGGATCGCCGCGTGTCACCGTGTCGCCGACGGCGACGAGGATCTCGGCAACCCGCGCATCGCCCGCACCATATGGTGCCGCGACGACGGCCACATCGCCACGCGGCATCAGCCGTGACAGGCCGATGACATCGGTCGGCAACAAGGTTTCGGCCATTTCCTGCGGCAACTCGATCTCGGCCGGCAGCGCGATCGGGCTATCCGCTCCGCCACCCGGTTGCAGGCCGGTCAACGCATAGAATTTTTGCAACCCCGGCGGCTGGAAATACATCCCGACCACGCTTCCCGCAAACACCGATAGCGGGATCAGCAGGACAAGCAGATAGGTTTTGCGAAACCAGCGACGCGGCGGCTTTGGCGTTGCCGCGGCGCTATCGGCGTCCCGGCCCAGATCGAGCGGCAGATCAGAGGCGTCCTTGGCGGTCATCGTGCGGTCCTTTCGCGTGTCTCACCGGGCTATGCCAAGCGATCCCACGCTGCAATGCGTCTTTGTGATCCATGGTCCGGCCTGGCCCGTCTCGGCTGTCGGGCCGTTGGGCATCGGGGGGCGGAAAAGATCGGTCTGCGCCTGGCCCATGAAGCCCTCTGGCACACGCCCTTACCACACACATTCACAAAATTGCAATTGTTATCGAGCAATGCCCCGACCGCAAGAGCCCTGTCGCCGCCCGGTTCACGGTCATGGACCGGCATCAGGATGGCCGGACAGCAAAGCAGGTCAGCACGCGGCCAGGATGGCATCCCCTTCAGCCAGCGAAAGCCCCAGATCACGCCGCGCGGCCTCGCGGGTCTGCCACAGCATGCCTTGCAGGAAGTGCACGCAATCCGGGTCCAGCGGGATATGCGATGACGCCGAAACGACTCTGCGTGCGCAGGTTTCGAAACGGGCGGCCTCTGCCTGGTTCATCCGTCCCGCCATTAGCCCACAAACAGAGGCAATCCGGCGCGCCGAGGCGATGGGATTGGCGGCGATGTCCCGGCTGTCGAGGATGATCAGACCGGGATAGGCCTTGCGCCAGCGCGCAACATGGGCGGTGTAGTCGCTATGCGCGCGCAGCTGCAACCTGTCGCACAGGGCCAGAAACCCGGCGTCATGATGGATGATCGGGTTTTGCGCCGGGGTCGCTGCGCCCGTGACTTGCGCGCGGATTGCCGAGATCGCGCGTGCCAACGGGTCGCGCAGGATGTAGATCACCCGCGCCGTCGGGTTCAGCGCCTTGCATTCGGCTATCGCGGTTTCGTCCATCAAGGCATAACCGGGCGAAACATCAAGACTCATGCGCCGGTCATCGCGCGGGCGCGTGACGACCCTGTACCACTCTGCGCCGCGATGGTGATTATCCGTCCAGAACCGCGCGCCTTTCGTGTCGTGCGGGATCGGGCCGAGATCGGGCATGGCCGAGGCATCGGGATGCGCGGCCAGCGTGCGGTGAAGCCATGTCGTCATCGCGCGGGGTGCACCGATGCACAGAATATCCGCCGCATTCTCGCGCGGGGGGGATGGCGCGCCGGTCTTGACCGCAGGCACGCCCAGTCCGGGGATCTTCTGCACCGCGCCAATCAGGCTCGCGGCCTGATCGCGCAGATGGCCCAGCCCCTGTTGCTCGAATTGCGCCAGCAGGAATTCGGGGGGGTGGCGATGTTTAACCCAATGCGCCACCCTGGGATTATACAGCGCCCGGATCCAGGCCAGGATGTCGTCGTCGCGCGTCCGTTCATAGACCCGTTGCTTCCAGACCTGCCGCAGGGGGATGCCCAGGGACTCGAAATGCTCGAAGACCGGGCCAAGCCGGTATTCGCTGCAAGTCGAGATGTTCCGTGGGAAACCTTCGGGCCATGGGAAACTGAGCGCCCCCTTGAAGCACGGCACATAGGTCAGCGAGGTGCAGCGCGGCTCGATCTGATGTTGCGCGATATGGCTGCGGAACCGGCGTCTGAGAACCGATATATGCTGATCGATCCGGCCCAGCAATTGCCGTCCGTGAATCGCCGAGCCTTCGGAGAAGACGAGGTGTTTCGCCCCCGCGTAAACCCGCATCTGCTGCGGAAGGGTCAGGGTCTCAGGGTGGACCACACGCACGCCCAGCCGCTCCAGGCAGAAAGCCAGATACCGCTCGGCCGCCGTTTGCTCGCTTTCCGGGCCCAGTTGCGCCCGCGACACAAAGACGATGCCCTCGGGCCGGGTCGGTTCCAGATTTCCCTTGATGCGAGCTTCCAGCAGATCCAGATACTCGTCAGGTGGCGCTGGGCCGTCCAGATGCTCGGCCTGCACGGCGACGTGCAATTCTCGAAACAGCGTGGGTTCGCGGATAAAGCGCACGCGGTCCATCGGCACATTGAGCCACTCCATGATTGCCCTGAACACCGCCGAGGGCTGAGCGGCATCCATGTCCGGTTTGGCCGAGAAATAGAGCGGCAGACCCGGCGCCTGTGCCAGAGATTGTGGAATGCGCGAGACCGTCTCGGACACGATATGGCCGAAATGCAGGTCATGCATCGACACGAACACGCCCGGTTCCTCGATGATCCTGGCGTTGCGGCCGTCGATCTCTGGACACGGGCAGCGCGGCTTGCTCTTGCGCCAAAGCCGTGCATTTTCCTGCATGTCGAAATCGGGCCACAAGACTCCGGGCGTCTGGCGATTTGGAGACGGCCCTGCCAGCACGTCGCGAAAAACCTGCATCGGAGGAAGAGTGCGCGGGTCGCTGGTCATGAATTGCTCACTACTCGCTTAACACCGGCACGAAGGAAACCAGGTGACATCAGTATTCTTCATATTGCCGGACTCGCCAAGGAATTCCAAGGCGCGGGGGGGGGCGGGTCAACCCCCCAGAAGATCGGTGATCGCGTGATGGAACAGCCCTACGCCGGGTGCGATCAGGTCATCGGGAAAATCGTAGGTCTGGGTATGTAGCGCCGGGTGGTCGGTGCCGGCCCCCAGGAACACCATTGCCGATTTCGCCGCGCCGACCCGGTCGCCGCCGAACCGGCCGAAATCCTCGGAGCCGCGCATCGGCATGTCGCCCGCATCATGGCCGATGCCGATCGCATCCAGCGCGCGGGCCAGAACGGCCGTCGCCTGGGGGTGATTGGCACAGGCGTGGAAATGGTCGTGGATGCTGAACGCAACCTCCAGCCCGGCCTTGTCGGCCTCGGACCGGGCCAGGGTCTGCGCCTGATCGACAAGCGCGTCAAGGTCAGCGTCGGCAAGGCCGCGCAGCGTCACCCAAAGCTCGGCCGCGCCCGGCGCGATGCCAAAGGCGGGCTCACCCATGTGCAGATGCGTGATCGTCGCCAGCCGGAACCCGGGCTGCATTGCGCCGCCGGGCCCCATCGCGTGCAGCCCGTCGATCAACCGCGCCAGGGCCCCGGTCGGCGCGCGACCCGTCTCGGGCAGGGATGCGTGCGCCGTGGCGCCGGTCAGCACGATCTTCAGACCCATCGAGGCGCAATTGGCCGGGCCTTCGGCCAGCCAGGCGCGACCCCGCGCAACGCCGGGCATGTTGTGCAGCGATAGCGCCCAGTCTGGCGCGATCTCTGCGAACCGGGGATCGTCGAGCACGGCTGCCGCGCCCGATCCGTCCTCTTCCGCCGGTTGGAACAACAGCACGACGCGCCCCGTCGCCGGCCGCTGGCGCGACAACACCCGCGCCAGCCCCAGCAGGATCGTGGAATGCCCGTCATGGCCGCACAGATGCCCCTTGCCGGGGAGTTCGCTGGCATGAGAGATTTGCCCCAGCTCCAGGATCGGCAACGCATCGAGTTCCGAGCGGATCATCACCGTCGGGCCGGGTTGGCCGCTGTCATAGATCGCGGCCACCCCGTGCCCGCCCAGCCCGGTCAGCACCCCGTCGGGCGACCAGGGTGTCAGGGCGGCGGCAATGCTGCGCGCGGTTTCAACCTCGTGCCCCGAAACCTCGGGGCGGCGGTGCAGCATACGGCGGAATTCGGTCAGTTCGACCAGGTCCGAATTGCTCAGAATCATCGTTCAGCCCTCCAGATTCTTGGCGCAGGCGGTCACGATGGCCAAAGCGCGCGGTGTGTCGTTCAGGGCGTGACCCAGTGCCAGCGCAACCTTGGCCAGAAACAACGGCGTCATCTGGGGGCCTGCCGCGTCGATATGGCGCGCGAGCAAGTCATACAGCGGTTCGATATCGGCGGTCATGCTTGGCGCTCCAGGATCGTATCGAGAAAGGACAGGATGTCAGAGGCGCAAGCCCCTGACCACCGCGCCGCGACGTGCAGATCGGGGCGGATCAACCAGGCGCTCCCCTCGGGCGCGGCCCAGGCGCGGGCAAGCGGCCCTTCGGCGGGCTGGTCGATCACGGTGAGCAACGGATGTGCCACGGTAGGGGCCTTGCCGAACCAGATCAGCGTGAACAACGGGCCCATGCGATCAGACAGAAAGCCTTTCGTCAGGGCCTTGTCCGGCAGCATCGTCCCGACGGAGGGGCCGCGCAGGGACGGGGCACCATCGGCGGAAATCGGGCTTTGCGCATAGGAATACGGCGCCATCTGGCGCGGGTTGGCCAGCGCGCCCGCCCAGTCGTGGCGCAGCGCCAGCGACAGGGCCGCGTCGCGCATCAGCGCCCAGCCGGGCGTCGGCGGGGTCATGAATCGCGCGCTTTTCGATGCGTTGGCGAACACGTCCAGCGTCGCGCCGCGCCGTTCGGGTGTGTAGCTGGCCAGCAGCCCCGCGCCCGCCCGACCGGACAAGACCAGCGCCAGTTTCCAGCCGATGTTTTGCGCATCCGCCAGCCCGTTGTTGAGCCCGCGCACGCCGAAGATCGGCACGATATGGGCGCTGTCCCCTGCAAAGATCACCGGGCCGTGGCGATAGTCATCAAGCGCAAGCGTATTTGCGGAATAGATGCTCCACCATTCCAGCTCCCAACCGCCCCGGTGGCCGATTTCGGCCAGCACCCCCGCGACCGAGGCCCGCACCCGGTCCTCGCGCGTGGCGTCCCGGGGATCTTCGCCGTCGCGCAACTGGTAGTCGATGCGCCAGATGTCGTCGGGTTGGCGGTGGATCAGAACGGTGCCGCCGGGGCGACAGGCCGGGTCGAACAACGCGCGGCGGATGGTCGGATGATCGTGATCCATGCGCACATCGGCGATGACATAGCGGCCTTCGTAATTCTCACCCGTCAGACGCAGGTTCAACAGCCGCCGCACCGCGCTGCGGGCGCCATCGGCGGCCAGAACGTAGCGTGCGTGCAGGGTGTAATCGCCATGCGGATCGCGCAGCGTCAGGGTCGCGCCGGGCCCGGTGATCTCGATCCCGTGCAATTCGGTCTGCCAGCGCGTTTCGATCAGCGGCTCGCGCGCGACGGCCTGCCACAGAAATGCTTCGATATACTGTTGTTGCAGGTTGTACATCGGGCGGAACTTCTCATCCGCGCTGTCGGGCATTTCGAATTCCAGGATCTGCTGCCCACGATAAAAGCTGCGGCCCGTGGTCCAGGGCAGGGATTTGTCCAGAAAGGGTTGCACAGCGCCCAGCCGGTCGAGGATGTGATACGAGGCCCGCGCAACGCAGATCGCCCGGCTGCCGTCGTTGAAAGTGTCCTTGGCGTCGATCAACAGGCTGGCCTGCCCGTGGCGCGCCAGTTCCAGCGCGGCGACCATGCCGACCGGCCCGGCGCCGATGATCGCGACTTGCATCGGGCGGGTCCGGTCATGATCCGGGCCGGGCGCGTCGAAATGCGGATAGGTGAAATACAGCGACTCCAGGGGGCCACGGCCTGCGGGTCTCATGCGGGATCTCCGATCGAGAGCAAGGCATCAGAGGGCGCGAAACGGCTGTCCTCGAGCGCAAGGGTCTTCAGGTCGGCCAGAACACGCGCCAGCCCCAGCTTTTCAGCAAAGGTCATCAATCCGCCGTGCGCCAGCGGGAACCCCAGGGCCGCGATGGAAACGCGATCGATCACGCGGGCAGGGACACCTGCCGCCAGTAGCTCGGCTCCGGCGTCGATCAGCGCCAGAACGGTGCGGTGGCGCAAGGTGTCGTCGCTCAGCGGGCGCGGGGTGATCCCGGCGAAATAGGCCTCCTCGCGGGCCAGATCCTCGATCAGCGGGTCGATGACCCGACCGCCGCCGCCGGGATAGCGATACCACCCGACGCCGCCCTTGTGCCCAAGCCGCCCCTCGGGGACCATCCGGTCCAGCACCGGGCAGGGGACGCGTCGGGTGCCCGACGTATCCTCTCGTCGGTGGCGGGCATAGGCCAGGTCCAGCCCGCGAAGATCCTGCGCGGCGCAGGGGCCAAGGGAGAACCCGAAGGCTTCAAGCGCCTCGTCTACTTGCCAGGGGGTCGCGCCGCGAAAGATCAGATCCTCGGCGATGTCCTCCATCCGTGCCAGCAGGGGCGCGGCGATGAATACAGGCGTGTGCACGGCACTTGCCCCCAGCAGCAGGGCCAGGGCATCGGCGCGGACCTGAGTCGTCGCGTCGGCGGCCGGGGCGACGATCTCGATCAGCGCGATGGCGGGCGGCGGCGCGGCGCTGTCGATGCGCACCAACCGCGCTGCAATCCGGGGCGGCAGATCATCGGGCAGGGGCGCTTGGCCCATAAGGACCAACAAGGCGTCAGGCGCCGCATCGCGTAGGACCGGCACCAGTCCCGCCGTGCCCGACGCCGGAGCAGCGACCAGCAGATCAGCCCTGCGCGCGATGGCCGGGTCCGTGGTGATCGTGATCCCCGCACCTGCCCCTGCCTTTGCCAGGATGTCGCCGACGCGCCGGGCGTCGTGGTCGTCTTCTTCGATCAGCGTCACGCGAACGCCTGCGCGGTCCAGCGCCACGGCCAGACCCATCGCCTGGGGGCTGCCCCCGGTTACGGCGGCGTGGTGAAATGCCCGGTCAGAAGGGGGCGTGACGCGCGCAATCCCCGGGCCCTGCGCCCGATCCGTTCCCGGCACCCCCGGCCAGGCCAGGAATCGCGCCTCGGTCAATCCAGGAACCCGCGATCACGGATCAGCGCCAGCAGGTCGGCCAGCGACTCCTGCACGCTGCGTCCGGTGGTGTCCAGCCGGGCGCGCGCCTGATCGTAAAGCGCCTCGCGGCTGGTCAGGATGAACTTCAGCTGATCCATTGCCTCGGGGTTACCGGCCATCGGCCTCATGTCGCCCTGTGCCCGCACCCGCGCCATGTGCTCGGTCGGGGATGCCTTGATCCAGATGGTGTGGAAATGCGTCAGCAGCGCCTTGAACACGTCGGGGTCAGACACGATACCGCCCGCCACGGCAAGGATCGTCGAATCGTGGGTGGCGACGATCCGCGACAGCGCCTGGGCTTCCAGCCTGCGATAACCTTCTTGCCCGTAGAAGGCCATGACCTCGGTGATCGGCATGCCGGCCTGATCCTCGATCTCGCGATTGAGTTCGACGAATGGCAAACCCAGCGCATCACCGGCCAGCGTGCCCAGCGTCGATTTTCCGGCCCCACGCAGCCCGATCAGCGCGATCCGGTTGCGGCGCGCCGAACCCTCGGGCTGCGGCGCGAGGATGTCGAGCACCTTGGCGCGGGTTTCGGCGGTCGCCGTGCGGAACAGATCCGCCACGCGCAGCGCCTCCGATGTCCAGGGATCATCCTCGCCCAGCAGCCATTCGATCCGGTGATCCAATGCCTCGGCGACGCGCTGCAACAGCCCGATGGAGATATTGCCCTCGCCGGCTTCCAGCAGCGCGAGATACCGCGGTGAAACGCCCGAAGCCTCGGACAGCACCCTGCGCGGAATGCCCTTGAGTTCCCGGGCCTTGCGCACGCGGTCCCCGACGCGATGGATCAAGGCCCGCACCGCGTCTTCGCCGCGCATCTCTGCGTCGGCGGGGCTGGAATCGCCGCGAAAATTCGTGATCTCGGACATGCCAAGGCTCAACTAGGAACAATAGTGCACAATCCTAGGCGAAGACCATCCGGCAAACAATAGCAATGCCGCGAGGCGCACGCGGCAAATGCACTATCATGCCTTGGGTTCCAGCAGGGGTTCGACCAGGGCGCGCACATCTTCGGGTGCGGGCCGTTTCTTGAAGGTTTCCGACACGATGAACACGCAGACGAACTCGCCTTCGAAACACAACACGCCATCCTGACGGCCGATTACCCGAAACCGGATGGAGCTTTCGCCCAGGCTGATCGGCGCAACCTCACAGATCAGCCGATGCCGTGGCGTGATCGGCGACCGGAAATCGAGGCTCATGTGCACGAAAGGTGTGCCAAAACCGCGGTCGATTTCCATATGGAACCATCCGCCGCCCAGATGGTGCTCCCACCAGGCGTCAATCGCATCCAGCGCAAACCAGGGGATGCGCGCGGTATAGGCAATGCGCGCCGGGTCGCAATCGCCCCAGGCGACGCGGATCTCGTGTTGGTAGGGCACTCAATAGGTCTCCACGTGGTAACGGCCTTCGTCGCGCATCACGTCCCGCGTGGCCTCCCACGGCATGCCGGTGCTTTCGGCAATATTCTTGAAGCTCTGCTCGACACCCTGTTCCATACCCTTCAGGCCGCAGATGTAAATATGCGTTGCCGGGTCGGCGAGCATTTCCGCGATGACCTCTTGTTCAACCATCATCCTGTCCTGCACGTATTCCTTTGCGACGCCGGGAATACGGCTGAACACCAGATGCTTTTTCAGCAGGCGCTCGGGCACTTTGTTCAACGGGCCGAAATACGGCAGGCTGTCGGGGGTGCGCGCGCCAAAGAACATCACCATGTCGCCCGAAGCCCCCGCGGCAACGCGTTGGCGGCGCATGGTAAAGGCCCGGAACGGTGCCGATCCGGTGCCGGTGCAGATCATCAACAACCGCGCCGACGGATCGTCGGGCATCAGGAAGGTCGCGCCGAACGGACCGGTCACCTTGACTTCGTCGCCCATTTTCAAGTCGCAAAGATAGGTGGAGCAAACGCCGCCGTCCTCGCGTTTCACGGTCAGCGACAGGTTGTTGTAATGCGGCCGCTCGCCGTCGCGCGGGCTGGAAACCGAATAGAGCCGGGGCAGATGCGGCTTGCCCTTGGCGTCTACCCCGGGTGGGGTGATGCCGATGGACTGGCCTTCGAGCACCGGAAGCGACTGGTTGCCGAAATCGAGGATGATATGCCGCACCTCGGCCCCGGATTCTTCGCTGGTCAGTCGATAGGTGCCCTGCACCCTGGCCGTCGCGGGCTTGCCCAGATTGTAAAGGTTGACGGTCGGCTTGGCGGCGCTTGCCGGGGCCCTGGACCGCCCGCCTGCGCCCTTGTGAGCTTCGGCCAGCAGCGCCTCGATGGTGTCATCCAGCGCCTCGACCTCGCCGCCGGAGTCGCCCAGGTCTTTCTGCTCGGGCAGGTCTTCCCAGCCGAACTGCTCGTCCAGCGAATAGGGCGTCGTCACGATCCGCCATTCGTCGATCGAACCCGTCGGGCAGACCGGAATGCAATCCATGCAGAAGTTGCATTTCTCAGCATCCACCACGACGTTGTTGTCGTCATGCGTGATCGCCTCAAGCGGGCAGGTCATCTCGCAGGTATAGCATCGGATGCAGATTTCCGGGTCGATCAGGTGCTGTTTCAGGGGCTTGTTCACGGCGCGGCCTCGGGTCTTGTCGGTGGGGGCGGGTCAGAGCGCGCCCTGCGGTTGATGGCAGGGCGCGCGATCTCGCGGTCCGGTTACGCCATGTAGAGCTTCACATATTCGAAGTCTCCGGGCTTGTTGTCGATCCCCACTTTCGGCGGGCTGATCCAGCTGGCGTATTTGCCCGGCTCGGATACCGGCTTCATCAGCGACTGGATGAAATCGCCGTCGCCATGTGTCGGCAGCCAGTCGTTGACCTTGGCGTCATACTCTGCGCCCGACAACAGGGTGCCGTCGGGGGCAAAGGTCTTGCCGGCAAAGACTCCGATCTGACGATGGAACGATTCATGCGGCAGTTTCATTTCGAACTGGATGCCGGCCTTTTCGATGATCTTGTTCCAGCGCCCGACACCACCCGCGGCGTCGCGGGTGTAATCGTCGCGCAGGCGCATGTTGATCGCGGTCAGGGCCGGAACATCCTTGCGCACCAGCTTGCCATCCTCGAAATCCCACACGGCATAGGTGTCGTTGTGCAGCTTGTGATCGTCGGTCAGGCGGTGCTCCATGTAGCGGCCCTTGATCCCGGCGTTGAACGCGTTGGCGGCGTTCGTCGAGACCTCCTGGCCGAACAGATCGAGCGACAGCGTATAGTGCAGGTTCAGNNTTCTTCTGGATCGTCGGCAGGTCGATGACCCCCAGGGCGCGAATGCGGTCGATGTCATAGGGATCGTCGATGCCGTTCTCGGTCATCACCTGGCAGGTGCGCTCGATGGTGCGCCCGACGCCGGTTTCGCCGACGAACATGTGGTGCGCTTCTTCGGTCAGCATGAAACGGCAGGTGCGCGACAGGGGGTCGAAGCCCGATTGCGCCAGAGATTCCAGCTGCATCTTGCCGTCAC